>VGPI01000287.1 GCA_016875595.1 Candidatus Cloacimonadota bacterium | reverse complement strand
CTATGATACCGTTACCTTCCGCAATACGGAATTGATCTATCAGGATTCCATCTCCGATCTGATCTTTGAGGTAGAGGGTTACAAGACCATCCTGACCGAAGGGGTGGACCGCATCCTGCAATGGCGCTCACCCCTTTATGCTTACAAGAACTATAGCAAGGACATTACCTTATTACTGAAGTATTACCAATTGGCGGATGACATCGCTTTCCGGTTCTCCAACCGGGACTGGCCGGAGTATCCGCTTACGGTTGATAAGTTTGTCAATTGGATAGATCATCTGACTCTATCTGAAACCGGTAACCGCAATCAATTCCTCAACCTCTTTATGGATTATGAGACCTTCGGCGAGCATCAATGGGCAGAATCGGGGATCTTTGACTTCATGAAGCATTTTCCAGCCAAAGCCCTCGAAAGAGGCAATATCGGATTTGCCAACCCCAGGGAAGCCTTGCATCTGGCAAACTATCAGCAGGAGTCGATCTCATTCCCGGATGCTGTTTCCTGGGCAGATGAGCAACGAGACTTGTCGGCATGGCTGGAAAATGATATCCAACGCAATGCCATCGAAACGCTTTACGAATTGTATGAAAAGATCAGACGCAAAGGCGACGAGCACCTGTTGCGGGAAGCACGTCTGCTCAGCACTTCCGATCACTTTTACTATATGTGCACCAAGTACTTCCAGGATGGCGATGTGCATAAGTATTTCTCACCTTACGATTCACCGGAACAGGCATATATCTACTTTATCAATGCTTTGGCTGATCTGGAGGAAAGATTAACATAACGGGATCGAACATGAAAGGCAAGGTAATAATCCTCGAGGATGATCTGATCCTCGCCAAACAGCTATCTGCTTTGTTGGAGAAGAATGGCTTTGCTGCCAAGCATACGATCAATAGCGACCTGTTCTTTCAGGAACTGCGCAGTTTCAAGCCGGATGTGGTTCTATTGGACGTTTATCTGGTAGGCAGCCGCTTGAACGGTATTCAGGTGCTCAAATACTTGAAGAACAATCTGGATCTGAATTACAAGGTGATCGTGATCTCCGGTGAGGTAGCTGCTCCCCAGATCGAAGAGATCAGGGAACTTGGCGCTTATCACTTCATCGAAAAAGGTGCCAATTTCAACATCAATCACCTCTTGCTTCACATTGAGAATGCCGTTCTGCTCAAACGCCAGGAAGAGGAAAACATCGGACTGCATATTGAGAACATCAATCTCAAGCGTCAGTTCACCCGCAGTTTCCCCTTCATTGGCGAGGATGAGTCGATCGTCAAGGTTCGCTCCCAGATCGCCAAACTGGCACAAATGGACGAAGACCTCTTCCTAATAGGCGAGACCGGTACCGGCAAAGAGATCGCAGCAAACTACTATTACATTAATTCACACCGTTTCGGCAAGCCCTTTCATACTGTGAACTGCAGTGCCCTAACCGAGACGCTCATCGAATCAGAACTGTTTGGACATACCAAAGGCGCATGCACCAGTGCCGACAAATATAAGATCG
>VGPI01000286.1 GCA_016875595.1 Candidatus Cloacimonadota bacterium | reverse complement strand
GGCATAAGTCAGGGGATCAAAGACGAACATATATTCGCCGGGGATGTGGATGGGCAGGTCGTCAAAGGCGGTCTTCATCACTCCTCCTGCCCAGCCGGCATCGTATGCCTTTTTCATTTGTTCATAACCATCGCTGGGCGGTGCTGCTGATAGCAAAAAGGGAGAGATGATCTTACGTCCGAAAAAGTCCGTGGTCAATGGCACCGGCAGACGTTTGAAGCCCCGGATGGACTGGTAGCTCTTGGTCGCTTTTTCGATGGAAAGAGTGTCGGTCGAAGGGGCGTTTTCCTTCAGCGCCCCAGGCGAGGACATCGTCTTTGCCATAATGGAAGGATCCGCCTGGCGCAGATCGTGGTCTATTCTGAGTGCAATGTTTTTCCCGGAGGCAGCCGCTTCTACCACGGTAGTGGGTCCATTTGCCAAATCACCGCAGCGGTAGTAGTTATCCTCGGCATTCGGGATGGAAGGACGGTTGCCGATGGCAATGACAACCAGGTCAAAGGAACGGAGCAATTCGGTGCAACTCTCTTCATCCTTGATCCGGGAGGGGTGGAAGGTCTCTCCGGCGGAAAGGAAAACAGGTTTTTGACTGATGCCCGCGACCTTGCCTTCGCTGACGATGATCTCTTTGATGCGCATGCGGTGGGAGAATTGGACGCCGGCTTTGACCAGTCCCTGCTTTTCCGGCTCGGTCAACGGCATCTCGGCATAGTTCTCCAGGGTGATCATCTCAACAAAGGCGGCACCCTTTTGGGCAATTGTAAGTGCCTGATCGGCAGCGATGGCGCCTCCTACGAGAGCGACACGCTTACCGGCAAAATCGTAATTGTCGGGATGACGGAGAATGTCCATGCCATAGTGGGCATATTCATCGCCGGGGATGTTCAAACGGATGGGCTGATCCAGTCCGCAGGCAATGACGATGGCATCGTAACTCCGGTCTTTGAGTTGATCGGGATGATCGATCTTCTGGCGGATGATCCGGATGCTAAAGGTCTCTGCCAGATACTCCAGATCGGTGAGCAGGATATCCTTGTCCAGACGCTCATCCGGGATGAGATGGCACATCCCGCCATCCGCTTCCGGCTCGTAAATATCTGCGGCATAGCCCATTTGCACCAGAGTGACGGCAGCGGCGATGCCTGCCGGTCCGCCACCGATTATCCCGACGCGTTTGCCATTGGGTTCAGGATGGTCAAACTCGGGTTTCAGACCCATATCCCGTGCTTTTTTGATGATGGTCGCCTGCACCGCAGGAATATTGATCGGCGTGTCAAACAGCTCTCTGGAACATGCCCGCTGGCAATGATAGTCAGGACAGACTGCTCCACAGACGCCGCCTAAGGGATTGCTCGCCAGGATCATGCCGGCGGAACGCTTATAGTCAGACGGCTTGCCACCCCGGGCAGCCATGATAAAATCAGCCGGGGAACAATCACAGGGGCAGGCGGTCTTGCAGGGCTTTTCCTCGCAAAACTCACAACGCCGCAGTTCACTACGCAATTGGGCATCGGTCAGGATCATATTTATCTCTCTTTATTCAAATCGGTTTT
>VGPI01000285.1 GCA_016875595.1 Candidatus Cloacimonadota bacterium | reverse complement strand
TGCATCGATATTTGTCGTTATATGTTGGGTTGAATAGCCGTGATCCCTGCATTTAAGGCACGCAGATTGGCTTCGACGATGACTTCGCCTTTGCGGGCAAAGATCACCTTGATCGCATCCTCGATCTCCTCAGTGGAGAAGCCCAGATGACCGATGGCAGCACCAATCATCACGATATTCATGCTGCGGCTTGCCTTTACTTCCTTGGCTATAGTATCCGCATCGATCAGGACGTGATGGGGAAATGCTTCGATGTGTTTGTAGATGGTATCCGGTTCAGGGTAATTGGGGATATTTACATAAGGCGTCCGATTGGCGATCAGCCATCCGTCGGGCATCAGATAAGGTAAGTAGCGCAGGGCTTCCATCGGTTCCACGGAGAGGATCATATCCGCTTGACCAAAGGGAATGAGATCAGACCAAATCGGTTCACTGGAAAGACGTAGATGGGATTGAACATCCCCTCCACGTTGACTCATACCATGTACTTCGGCTTGTTTGAGGTGCCAGCCACGCCTGAGAGCGGCGTCTCCTAACACTGTGGCAATGGTCAGGATACCCTGTCCACCGACTCCGGCAAGAATAATATCCTTTTTCATCGCTTACTCCATCTTGTTCTTTCGTTTGAGGATCTGGACGCATTCACGACGTGGAATAACAACGGAAACGCCATTGTAAGCGATCTCTTCCGTGTAGATCTGCACCATCTCATTGTGGTTCTTTTTGAAAGGCGTAAAGACACGGATATGATCTCGCTCCACTCCCAAGCCGGCACAAATGTCCTCAAGCCTGCCGGCTGCCGTGTAATCCTGCCCACCAGTCATACCGGTGGTAGCATTGTCCAAAATGACAATAAGGACATTGGATTTATCATAGATGCAGTCGAGCAAACCGGTCAAGCCGGAATGCGCAAAAGTGGAATCACCGATCACGGCAACGGCAGGAAAGAGCCCGGCATCGGCTGCGCCTTTTGCCATCGTGACCGAAGCACCCATGTCAACGCATGAATTGATGGCATGATAGGGTGGTAAAAAGCCCAGTGTGTAGCATCCGATATCACTGAAAACATGACCTTTGCCATACTCCGCCAGAGCATCGTTCAAGGCGTTGTAGGAATCGATGTGAGGACAGCCGACACATAGAGACGGGGGACGGGGAACAAGTTCCGATGGGGCATCTTGTCCATAAGTGGTGTTCAGTCCCAATGCTTTGGCTACGATAATAGGGTTCAATTCTCCATCACGGGGAATAGTGCCATCTAAGCGTCCATGAATGGGTTTGGTCATCCCGAGACCCATGCCCTTGATCGAGCCTTCCAGAACGGGCATGCCTTCTTCCAGGATGAGCAGTCTGTCACATAGCTGGTAAAGGGTATGGATGGGTTCCTGGGGTACGGGATAGTGGCTGATCTTGAGGACTGGATAAGGGATATCTCCCTGGGGATAGTTCTCCATCAGGTAGTTATATGCCAGTCCGCAGGCAATGATGCCCAGGGATTTATCCTTACCATCCAGATGAAACTGGTTAAATGGGGAGGACAAGGCATCTGCCAGAAAATCCTTCTGCTGCTCGATCAGATGCTTGTACTTCCGACGGGCAAAAGCAGGCAGCAACATAAACTGGTTGGGATCATCTGGTTT
>VGPI01000284.1 GCA_016875595.1 Candidatus Cloacimonadota bacterium | reverse complement strand
GATAAAGATCATGGCACGGTCTTTGAGGCGCATGGCTTTTTCCAGATTGCCGGTCTGGGCATAATGTGTGGCGGCACGGATGAAGCCAGCGCCATAATTCATCACCAGCCGGATCATATTGTCATCTTTATAGACACTGGGATCCTCGATTGAGCGATATTGATAGATCGATTCGATATTAGCCAGGAGCCGGTCGATATCTGACTGATCCCGGCCTTTAGTATGCACCACGCGGACGACCATCCCTTCATTGCGAACGTGTTGATCTAAGCCGATGTAACTCTCACAGGTAACGGCAAAATAGATCGGACGCTTGCCATAATTCTCGCGGATGATCTCCCAGACCATGCGGTCTGCCACGCGGTAATAGTGCTCCCTTCTCCGCCAGAGTGCATCTTCACTGGGTGCGGCGGGAAATTCTACGGTAAAACTCATATCCGGACGCTCCGCTGGCCCAGGTACAATCAGTGGATCCGGCTGGTCAAAGGGAACCAGATCATCGATCTGCTGATCCGTCAGGTTGAACAGGATTCCTTCCTTGTCACGTAATTGCCGGATATACCAGGGAGTATTGAGCAGAGATAAATTGGCGACCGAGACATCCTTGCGGATCCCCTTGAGGTATTTGTTCTTGTATTCCATGGCGGCTCGCTTTGCCGCTCCACTTTCCGGGGTGGGATAGATATCGACTGCCGGATAGATATTCTCAAGATCGCGGGCAAAGGGATCATCCACCGACTGCGCATACCACAACGGGAAAGTATCATTATCCCCATTGGTAAAGATGATGGCATTCTCTTCCAACGAGTTTAAAAAGTTCAGACCATAATCGAGGGCGATAAACTCATTAGAACGGTCATGAACATGGTACTGTGAGATGAAATTGACGGCGGGTAAAGCCAACATCAATCCGATCATGGCATAAGATACGGATTGGGAAAGCTTTTCCCGGATCAAGCGCACCAATCCCAATGCACCGATCCCGAGCCACACCGCCCACATGTTATAGGCAACGACGAAGAAATAGTCACGGTCTCTTACCTCATCGGAGGATAGGTTCATGACAAATACCATCAAAAGCGTGGTGCAGATCAGAATTGCAGTAAAATAGGCGAAACTATGCCTGTTTTTCCGGTAGTGAAACATGCCTCCGAAAACGCCTAAAAGCAGGATAATGGCATTTCCGATGAAAGAGATCAGTTTGCCGGGAATACTCAGCCACTTGCTCAGCATCTCGACATTGAACCATTGCATCCCAAAATAACGGAGAAAATGGTAGTCGAACTGATGCGTGATCATATTACCCCGGCGCTGGAACATCGATGTATCCCCATATTGCTTGCGCAGGATGTAATCCGAAAACGCTTTCCAGGTGCTGGGATGTCCTTCATTGATAAATGGACGCTCCGCTGCCCGGATCATAAGATAAAGGTGAGAAGAAACGCCGACGATCACCAGAAAGAGCCCGATCAGCCAGACCCGCCGGTCGATCACGTCATATAGCTCATAGAGCAGTATTCCCAGGGCAATGGCACCAAATGCCCATTTATCCAGAGCATCCAATCCGCTATTCTGACCGACCTTGCCAAAGATGACATAACCGATGACAAGCATGGCGGCATACAGGAAGAACTTGAGGATAAATCTATTGTTCTGAAGTGATTTATG
>VGPI01000283.1 GCA_016875595.1 Candidatus Cloacimonadota bacterium | reverse complement strand
CTGGCGACAGGCATTCACTCCGCAGACCATATTCAACGTCAATGCCACGCAGGGACAACAGACCTCAGTCGGCACCACTCTGTCCAACGTTGGAACCGCTACCCTGGACTGGGATGCCGCCAGCGGGATCTGGGGCGGAGACGTGCATCCGGGAGCGCCATTGAACCAGACCTTTGAGGATTTGAACCTCACCGGCTGGAGCGGTTCCGTCGCACCCGATTCCGATATCTACACCGGTTATGGGTACAACAGCACCCGCACCTGGGTCTTTGTTTCCGATGGTTACACTCAACCGCAATATCTGATCACCCCCAAATTGCGGGTAAGCGGACGCAACAACCTCAGTTTCTGGTACCGGCAATACAACAACTCCGGCGAGAACTTGAGCATCCTTGTTTCCACCACCGACACTGCCATCGCTTCCTTCACGAATACCCTGGCGACCATCGGTCCCTTGGATAACACCAACTGGCAGAATTTCTCGCAGTCCCTGGCTGCCTATGCCAATCAGGACATCTACATCGCCTTCTATTATCCACGGGTCGATGGAAACGAATTCGGGTATCTCTTCATCGATGAGATCACCGGACCTATTCAGATCCTGCCGCCTCAGGGCTGGCTGTCCTGCACTCCCGCCGAAGGAACCCTGGCAGCATCGCAGGGACAACCCCTCACCCTGAATATCGATGCCACCGGCTTGCCGACCGGGAGTTACAGCGCTCAGACCTGGATCTTCTCCAATGGCATCAATTCACCATACAAACTCTATGTCAATATGGTCGTCCAAGTACCTCAGTCACTCGACCCACCGCAAAACCTTTTCCTGGAAAAGTCCCCCGGTGTCGTCGGTCTTGGCTGGGATGATGTTCTCAATGCCCAGAGTTACCATATCTTTGTCTCTGACAACCCCAATGGACCATGGATCCCTCTGGGTACCACCGATTTGAACGGCACGGAGATCACCGAGGCAGAACTGCTGTCCCACGGTATCGATCTGCGCGCCTTCTTCCACGTCAAAGCAGATACGGCTCCTGCCCGGTTCAGTGCGCCTGCTTCTGTGGCGCGTTCTGGTAAATCATCGCAATTACTCGACACATTATCACTTACGCCACCCAGAATCCGGCTGAGAAAACTGAAGTAGAAGTCAAATAAGCGATCATGAAAACGGGGTTGCTTGCAGCCCCGTTTCTTTTGTCCCTCCTGCTTGTTAGCCTTAATCAAGTGATTATCCCCCCTTAATCAAGCGTTAATAGTTAACGCTTGATTAAGGGGGGATAACCACTTGATAAACGCCGGCAAAGGAGTGTGACCCGTCCTGAATTTGGTTGACCAAATTCTTGATAAAGGAGATTAGTAAAATGAAGAAGACGCGGTCCCAAATCAGGTATAGCGAAAATGGCGATGACCGAATCACGGAACAAATGACCTATCCTTATGCCGCTAATACCTATGTGGGCTGGGATTTTAACAATATCCGGGCTGCTGATGTGGATCATACCATCAATGATGGTTATCCCTATCTGAGAGAGATGCCGGTATCCATTGAGGAAGATACGGTTTCGGTCTCCTCAGTTTCTCTGGTGCCCACTATTCGTAATTATCCCAATCCCTTCAATCCTTGGATGGCACAAAAACCCATCCAATACGACCAAGTGCCCACTATTCGTAATTATCC
>VGPI01000282.1 GCA_016875595.1 Candidatus Cloacimonadota bacterium | reverse complement strand
CGGCACATGACCAGCGCGACTTTGAATTTGCCCGTAAATACGTTATTCCGATGCAGATAGTCATCCAGAACCCGCAGCAGGACTTGACCCTGAGCGAGATGGACGCCGCTTACGTGGAGCCCGGAATCATGACCGCCTCCGCTCAGTTTGACGGCAAGGATAGTGAAGCCGCCAAACAGGACATCGGCAAGTGGATCGAACAAAACAACTGGGGCAGGATCACCTGTGCCTACCGCCTGCGTGACTGGGGTATCTCCCGTCAGCGTTATTGGGGATGTCCGATCCCGATCATCTATTGTGACGCTTGTGGTGTGGTACTCGTTCCGGATGAAGACCTGCCCGTCATTCTACCGAATGAGGTACAGGTCGGAAAAACCACTCAGAATCCGCTACTTTCGGTGCCGGACTGGATCAATGTCCCCTGTCCGCAGTGTGGCAAACCGGCATGCCGCGAGACGGACACGATGGATACCTTTGTGGATAGTTCCTGGTATTATGCGCGCTACACCGATCCCAAGAACGATTACCAACCCTTCGCTCCTGCCAAGGCGGACTACTGGCTGCCCGTGGATCAATACATCGGCGGCATAGAACATGCCTGCATGCATCTGCTTTACGCCCGCTTTTTCCACAAATTCATGCGCGACCTCGGCTGGGTGAAGTGTGATGAACCATTTGCCCGGCTGCTGACCCAGGGTATGGTGCTCAAAGACGGTGCCAAGATGTCCAAAGCCAAAGGCAATGTGGTTGACCCGCAATATATCATTGATCGCTTTGGAGCGGATACCCTGCGCGTTTATCTGCTCTTTGCCTCGCCACCGGACAAGGACGTGGAATGGAGCGACGATGCCGTCATGGGCGCTTTCCGTTTCCTGAACCGCGTCTGGCGTCTATTTGATGTCCATAGGGAATTGATCGGTACTCATAATAGGTCGCTTCAGGAGAGCGACCCGACGACTTCGATTGCCGATAAAAATGCTGACGATTCCGGGGTAGAAGCTCTTTCTGCCAGCGTACTGAGTGATGATATCGCTCACCTGCGCTATATGCAGCACCGCTGCGTTAAACGCTGGACGGAGGACTGCCTGAACCGGATGCAGTATAATACTGCGATTGCATCAATTATGGAACTGTTGAACGCCATAACCGCGATCAGGGACACCGATCGTCTCAGCCCTGCAGAGGTCACTATTTATGTGGAAGCAAGCCATGCCTTGCCCCGGATGCTGTATCCCTTTGCTCCGCACTTGGCAGAGGAGTTGTGGCTGCAGACCGGCGCCGGAGAACTGCTCCACAACAGCGGAATGCCTCAATATGACGAACGCTGGCTGGTGCTGGACACCATCACCTACGTGATCCAGATCAACGGTAAGATCCGCGGTAAACTGGAGATCCCCTGTGAAACGCCGGAAGAGGAGATCAAAGCCCAAGCGCTGGAAGTGGAGAACGTCCGTTCTCACATCGCAGGCAAGAGCATCCGCAAGATCATCGTGATCCCCGGCAAGATGGTCTCTATTGCCGTGTCATAGCTCCGCCAGGTGAATTCCTTTTTCCACTCCATAGTTCGCCCTGTGTAATAGTCACCTTTCTCTCGAGATCGCCTCGAGTACTCGAAGCCAACTCGAGGCGAACTCGAGGCGAACCTGAGGCGAAAGTTAGATTGACAAACAGGCAAGTAGTGCGAAATTCCTTTACTAATTCACT
>VGPI01000281.1 GCA_016875595.1 Candidatus Cloacimonadota bacterium | reverse complement strand
CCGATGTCACTGTATCAATGAACAAAGTGGTCGCTGAATGCCTCCATCGTAACATCCTCCAAAGATACCCAACCCTTGAAGGTTTAGCCCGAGAGTTGAATCAGTTGCCGCCAATCAGCGAGGATCAGCTTTGGGAACTTAAAAATGGTAAATCGGATGACTTTGATATCGGTTCTGATGTCGTGGTTCCCAAACCCATGAAGGCAGTTGATTACCGTTTTTGGTTGTTGCTCATGGTGATTCTGGGGGTTATTGTCACCCTGATCCTGATAATTAGAAGAACTCCACCTACTAAAGATGCTGATCCAACAACCATCAACAGCGTAGTTGATACGATCAGAAGCGTAAACCAAGGTAGGGGGTGGAACGAAAACCAGGCAAACAACACTCCGATAACCGGATACGGAGACACCAAATCGTCTGAATGGATCAGAGACCGGTTCATACAGCGAAGTGGTAGCAGAACCACTTCTTCGGTCGGTTTGGCTAATGCTGGTTCAACTCCGGTGAAAACACCATCCCGACCGATCGGTATGGCATTTGTCTCATCCCGTGACTTTTCCTATGGTAGTTCGGACATCACAGTATCACTATCCTCTTTTTACATTGGCAAGCACGAAGTTACACAGAGTGAATGGAGCAAGTATATGCGCCCGGCCAATGTCAGCCGGCGGGGCGAAGATCTGCCTGTAGATAACATTACCTGGTTTGAGGTGATTGAATATTGCAACCGTCGGAGCGAGGATGAGAATCTGAAGCAATGCTATTCCATCGGAGGCAATACAAAACCACTGGATTGGAGCAGGGGACAGATATCCTGTGATTGGAAAGCAAATGGCTATCGTTTGCCGACTGAGGCGGAATGGGAATTAGCTGCACTCGCGGGAACAGACTACCCATACAGCGGCTCGGAAAATCTGGTGGATGTAGCTTGGTATAGCGCAAATTCTGGTGGCAGGATAAACAACGGTGGCAGCAAAAAACCCAATCCACTCGGAATCTATGATATGACTGGAAACGTGTCGGAATGGTGCTGGGATTGGTATGAAGCCAATTATACTTTGAATCTCAGGAATGCTAACGATCCTACTGGTCCCGTAACGGGATCGCTTAGGATTATCCGGGGGGGGAGTGTTTTTGATGCTGATTTGGCTCGCCTGAATATTCGAAACCGTGATCGTCGCGATCCCAAGCGGGGGTATCCCTTTATTGGCTTCCGGATTGTCCGCCAAGGCTGATACACTTTCTCCCGGTTATTATAACAGATTTCAGGGTCTTGGTGTCAATCTCCTTCAGAACAATACTGATTTGTGAGTTATGCGGTAGAGATCGCCCTGAGTTCCTTTAATGTATCAATCATATCTTCCCATAACCTCTGTTTCCTTTCACCTGGATCAAGCTATCTCTTCCAACAGAATTTTCAGACCCTGAGCCATAATCTGCTTGTTATTATGTGCTCGTTCACTATCATTGTAAAAAACTAACCGGAATAAACTTTAAGAAATACATCTATTACTGACCTCATTCATCCTGGGCGGAATACTTGCCGCTCAACCGACCACTTGCGTTGAGACCCGAATTGCCTTCATCGGGTACAATGACGTCCGCATTCCCGGTACCGGTGAATTTGATCTCTTTTCGTTAACTCAGGACCTCAAGTCCGGGAATGTCCCCCATCTGCGTCTCAATTTACATTTCCCGATCACTCCCCGGCATTCGTTATCAGAGACTGTTGCACATGATCCCATCGCAGTATCAGAAGCTAATGAACTAATCGAGATGATTAGAAAGACCGTTGAAAAATCGGGGTATGAGG
>VGPI01000280.1 GCA_016875595.1 Candidatus Cloacimonadota bacterium | reverse complement strand
TGTAGTCCCCGTGGATATAATCGGTCATGCGAACCGTGCCGATGGGCATGGATGGTGTGCTGGTGACAATGAAATAGGCATTGCGGATCTCGATGATATCCGGCATGATCTGGAGTAGATCGGTAATGTTCTCCTCCATTATGAACTGAGAAACGCCAGGCGTGTCACCATTGGCAGGGACGGTGGAAAATGGTTGATTATCGATGTCCAGGATCGGTAGGGAGAAGGTCTCACCAGTTACAGAATTCTGGGCGAAGAATTCGCCGTGGAAGGTGCATTCAAAGCCGACATAATTATCCAACATCACTGCCAGTCGCGCTTCGGTCAAAGTAACGGCCTGTTCTATCCCCATGGGATAAGAAATGGTAAGTGTGGTAGCCGATCCATCCAGATCGAGGCGGTAACCGTGCAACACACCCTTGAATTCACTGAACCGGAATTCACCTTGATTCCGCAAGCGCAATTGCCCGATGACGGTACCGTCCGGTGCAGAGGAGACAGAATTGATGCTGATATTTATCTCATCAATGATCTGGTTCGAATTGGGGGCTCCAATCAGGCATCCGGTAAGATCGGTGGCAGTCCACACGCCGGGTGCCTCGTAGATTATTTCCAGAGGGGTAGTGTCAGGACGGCTGATCTGCTGAAAGATGATCCGGATGCTCTGCACCGAAGGATCGATATCGGTGAACAAGGTCTCAAACACACCTGACTCCAGAACGCCATAAACCAGCTCATAATTATTGACCGGATCCACTAACGGGAAGTCGAGTGTGACGGCATGATTGGCAGTAATGGGAATGGGATCGGAATTGATGTCGGCGCCTAAACTCAACGAGCCGAAATTGGGAGTGGACAATGATCCGGAACCCTGCATGACCAGGACGTTGTCCTCAGCGATGATCAGGTTTTCGCCGTCTGCCAGATCCAGAATGAAGTATTTCTCGTTGATCAGCGGTATCCTGACGGTAACATCCCAGGTTGGCATGGTCCATTCTTTTATACCGCAGGCACCGAGAAACAAGAGAATGATGCCGCATATCACGGAAACTGTCTGTTTCATAACTGTGTCCTTATTCTGTTTGATAGTCACCATGCCCCATAAACTGAGCGGTGAATCTCTGTCAAGTTATTCTATTCTTAATCTGATTACTACGTGCAAGATATATGCCTTTCTTCCAGTATTTTCATGCCATAGTGGTCATGAGCAGTCAGTAGAAGTATCTGCCTCCGGCTAAGCTGGGTGTTCCTGCCTCTGATGCGATCTTGCTGGATCTGACGGATCAGCATCTCAATGCTGACAAGCTCGCCAAAAGCCGGGTGATAAGGACCTGCCAAGATACTATCCGTTGACAGGGTGGAAGGCAGACCGAATTTGATCGCTTTGATCCCTTCACTCTCACATAACTCCGCATAATCCGCGCAGATGGCGATGGCAGTATTCAATTCCAGCGCCACATATTGTCCGGAAGTCCACAAATCCGCCAGAGGTGTTCCCCTGATCACGATGGTCGGGTAGAATCTGGCATATTCTGGAAGGATCTCTTTCAGCAACAGCATATTGGTGGCGATCGATGCCTGGTTGGAACCCGGAAGACCGGGCATCAGCTGGACACCCAGTTCCAGCCCGGATTGCCGAATCAATCGGCAAGCTCTTACCTCCGTATCGAAGTTGTATTGCCGTCTTGAGGCGATAAGCACATGATCACAGAAATCCTGAATACCAAGCTCGATCGTATGGATATTCCAACCCAAACACCATTGGAGGGTTGCATCATCGATCAGATCGGGACGTGTGGAGATGCGGATGGTCGTGTTGGCAGACAG
>VGPI01000279.1 GCA_016875595.1 Candidatus Cloacimonadota bacterium | reverse complement strand
TCATGGACAAGCAAATCACAACCTTCGCCGATCGAGAGATTGCCACTTGCATAGCTACACGCAAACACTTCGTCCAAGACATTGAAAGACCATTGAACAAAACACGCCTGATCCGCCATGCCTTAGTCGCGTGTGATTTGTTCAATGGTCTGGATGGTCATCCGGGCGGTAGTCGTCCTGCTTTGTCATACTCATCCTTCTCACTCATTTTCATCTTGACTGTAGAAGATCATATAAATACAAAGACGCTCAAATGCGAAAAATAATCCACATCGATATGGATGCCTATTATGCGGCGATCGAGATCAGGGAAAACCCTGCTCTGAAGGGGAAGTGCGTCATTGTGGGGGGATCGCCTAATAGCCGAGGTGTCGTCTCCACCTGTTCCTATGAAGCCCGACCCTTTGGTGTCCGCTCAGGAATGGCTTCCTCGCAGGCATGGCGGCTCTGTCCTCAGGGGGTCTTTATCTTTCCAAATTTCAAACTGTATAAAGAGGTGTCCGAGCAGATCAGAGAGGTTTTCCAACGCTACACCGACCTGATCGAGCCGATGTCCCTGGACGAGGCATACCTGGATGTGACGGAGAATAAGATCGACGAGCAATATGCCACCACCATCGCCCATCGCATCAAACAAGAGATCCTTCAAACCACGCGGCTCACCTGCTCTGCCGGTGTGTCATACAACAAGTTCCTTGCCAAGATCGGTTCCGAACTCAATAAACCGGACGGATTGGCGGTGATTCCTCCCCAGAAAGCACAGGAGATCCTCTTCAACCTGCCGATAGAAAAGTTCTACGGGATTGGTAAGGTCACCGCCGCCCGGATGAAGAAACTGGACATCAACACCGGCAAGGAACTGCATGACCTGCCGATGAAGGAGATGATCCGTCACTTTGGCAAGACCGGTCTCTTTTACTACTACGTTGTCCGGGGGATCGACAACCGAGAGGTTATCACCGAGCGTAATCCCAAATCCATCAGTTGCGAGGATACCTTTGACCGTGACATTGATGACCTGACTGAGCTGCTCGAACTGCTCAAGCAAGTGGTCAGCCGTCTCACTAACCGGATGCAGCGCAAGCAAATCAATGGCCAGAGCGTGATCCTCAAACTCAAATACGACAACTTCGAATACATCACCCGCACCCAGAACATCCCCTACCTGACCAATGATCCCGATCAGATCTACCGCACCGCCGAACTCCTGCTTATCCAGAACTGGGACAAGAACCGCAAGATCCGGCTCTTGGGCGTCGGACTCAATAAACTGGACACCGAGATCGACGACCAGGCAGAACAACTCGTCATCCCCCTATCCTTTGATGACTTGATGTAAGGTACCCAGACGATAATCCTTGACGGATGTGCCTTGTCAGATGAGTAAACTCAGACATGGATTTCTGTGCAAGTCATCACTCGGCATTAGATTACCGATAGGGAGACGGTTTTGGAAAAGGAACGAAAAAAGACCTGAACGAACTGATCGGACAGATCCTGGCTGCCACTCCAGAACGGAATTCCGTGCCATTGACGTGGAAATGACCGTCTTTTTCAAGGAGTTCAGGGTCAGCGTCACTGTTGGAATTCTTCTTGCTATTGTCATTTTCCTGAGGATTATTATCATTGATGGATCTGAAAACTGGCTTCTTGCCCTGACCGTCTCTCTCTCTTTGATGCTCACCATCATCATCGCCAAGGGCGTTGGCTGTTCCTTGCCCATCTTTGCCAAACGTCTCAAACTTGACCCCGCCATTATGGCTGCCCCCATCATCACTACGATTGTGGATGCCCTATCCCTGGTGATCTATTTCCAATTGGCTACTGCCATCCTGAGAGTCAATTAAGTTCCC
>VGPI01000278.1 GCA_016875595.1 Candidatus Cloacimonadota bacterium | reverse complement strand
ACCCAGTGGGGTCTGATAGCTGGTAAAAGGAGACACGCTAAATCCGAAACTATTCGCCCGGTGACTGGGATGGATGATGATAAAAGAGTCGATTGCCAGGTGGGATATGCGCTGAAAGCCATAAGCCGCGCATTTGCCGGAATATACATAACCAGCATGAGGTGAGATAATGCCCAGAACCGGCTTGTCAACCGGCGAAAGCAGGGAAGAAATCCAGCCGCCTATCTGCTGTTTCAGATTGGCAGCATCTCCCGAATAAAAACTACCAGCTACGATTGCTTTACGCAGCATGTTCACCTCCTATCTGGTCTCTGCCTCTTTGGGGATGAGGATGATAAAATCCGCCTTGTCACGCAATGACTTATCATACTTGAACTGAGTGATGTCAGCTAACTGCAGGGGAGAGATCACGGCGATTTTTGCCTTGGGGAGGCGGTACTTGACGCGTTGCACCGTTCCAAGGTAATACTGGCTGTGAAAGTCGCCGTTGAAGTGGATGATCAGGTGTTTGGGGTTGCTCCGGCAGGCATTGACAATGCTCTCTGCCATAGTGTCGTCTTTGATGCACTGGGCAGCGTACATCTTCTCGTAAAAGGACGCTTCGCCAGGCATGCCATGTGCCGTGGTGATGGCGATCGTCTTCAGGAAGCGTTTCTTGTACTCATCATCCCAGGTATTGATCTTGTCGGCGATAAACGCTCTTTCCCGTGGTGCCAGGTCATCGATGAACTCCAAACCCTCTCGCGCCACCCTGCCGGCATAGGTGCGGGGGATATTGGCAGCGATCACGGCAAGATTGTGCTCCCGGGCAAATTCCACCAGAGGGCGGTAATCCGTCTGGTAATTTGGCCAGGGACGGGCATTCAGTAGCATATCATCCTCGCTCATCTCTCCTGATAGATAGAGGTCAAGGATGTTTTGGACATCCCGCTCGAACATCTCAAAGGACAGGATCAACGGTTTTCTCCTTTGTTTCAGTTGCCTGGTCATTTCCATCTGCAGATCGTGCAAAGTCCTGTTGTCATGGAACTCGCCAAAGAAGATGATATCATATTTGGCAAGTTGATAGACCATTTTCATCATATTGATCTCTTTGCCGTTGCGTCCACGGATAATCCTGTAGTCCTGTCCGCTGAGGGACGCAAAGCCCACGAGCATGAGAGCGATCATAATATCAAACCAGCGCATAAGTTCTCCTTCAATTCTATTTAGCCGATCTCGTAAGATAAACTATCCGAAATCCGGTAATTATCAAGTAGGGTTTTCCACTTATCCAGATTTTCCTCCGGGATGCGAATGATGAATTCCACTTGCTCGTCCCAACCTATTGTCTCGCAAGCGATACCATCCGTATCGCAGCGCCGTTTGATGATATTGAACAGATGATAATTACTCTTGATCGGCATCGGACACGGGAAACAGGAAGCAGATGAACTGCGATCTCTGGATCTTCTGCGAGTGCCTAAACGTTTGATCGATAGTGTAATACATCTATTTCACCTTGGGCAGATCGCTCCATCGCGTGGTGTATCTGGGCGAGAGTTTGGCTCGTTTCATTTCCCATTTCCGCTCAACTCCGGAACTGGCGACAAAGACGGTGTCCTGTCCCAGATGGCGGTTGATCTGATCAATGGTCTTCATCAGTTTGTGCCGGTGGTCGTCTAAGTAGTTTGTTTCGATAATGCTCATAGGCACGTCTTCTTCGGCGATGATGTCCGTCAGCATCACGCCGGCTTTCTTGAATTCAAAGCCCTTGAGATAGATCTCATTCAGCAGTTCCAGTCCCCGGCTGACCATCTCCGGCGTATAAGCCGTTGGCGGCAGGAAGGTGGTGCTGGCGGAGTTGTTGTATTGCGGTCCGTCCTTGAAGCGATTGGTATTGAGAAAGACCATCA
>VGPI01000277.1 GCA_016875595.1 Candidatus Cloacimonadota bacterium | reverse complement strand
TCTCCTTGTGCATTAAACCCACCACCCCGAAAGCCCGTTCTGGACTTTCGGGGATTGGCATTAGTTTACCAGCGGTCATGAAACCGCTCAATTTTCTTTTGTAGATAGGGTTAGAAATTCTTCAGGACTTCAGCGATGGTGGGAACGCCGATCTCCTGAAGCTCATAGGTCACCACGCAGGCGGGTTTGGTGATGGTGATGATGCGGCGCAGGTCAATGGGAGTGGCGATGACGACTGCTTCGCAATCGGTGTTGTTGATCGTCTCTTCCATATCTTTGATCTGCTGATCACTGTAGCCCATGGCAGGTAGCAAGACGCCGATCTCAGGATAATCTTCAAAGGTCTGTTTGATCTCACCAACTGCCCATTCACGGGGATCGACCAGATCGGCACAACCATACTTTTCGGCAGCAACTACACCGGCGCCATAGGTCATTTCACCATGCGTGAGGGTGGGACCGTCTTCCACGACGAGGACACGCTTACCTCTGATCAGGGCAGGATTGTCCACAAACAGCGGAGAAGCGGCTTCAATGATGATGGCATGGGGATTGCGATCACGGACGTTTTCACGTACGCACTGGATGTCGTCCAGATCAGCGCTGTCGATCTTGTTGATCACGATCACATCAGCATGGATGACATTGGTCTCGCCGGGGTAGTAAGTGATTTCGTCACCGGGGCGATGCGGATCGACGACGACGATATTGACCTGTTTGTCCGAGCAATAAAAAGGAATATCATTATTGCCACCGTCCCAAACGATGACATCGGCTTCGTTCTCGGCTTCGCGGATGATGGCTTCATAATCTACGCCGGCATAGATCACACTATTCATCCTGATATGTGGCTCATATTCCTCGCGCTCTTCAATGGTGCATTTGTGACGGTCGATATCTTCCAAAGAGCCAAAGCGTTGTACTTTCTGGGCAACGAGGTCGCCATAGGGCATCGGATGGCGGATGGATACGACCTTGAGACCTTTGGCTTTGAGGGCTTTGATCACGGCACGAGTGGTCTGGGACTTACCACAACCGGTGCGGGAGGCGCAGATGGTGACCAATGGCTTACGGGTTTTGACCATAGTGTGCCGGGTGCCCATCAACATAAAATCGGCTCCGGCGGCGTTGACCACCGCGCTTTTGTTCATCACGGCTTCATGCGGCTGGTCACTGTAGGAGAAGACGACCAGATCGACCTTGTGTTGCTTGATCAATTCCACAATCTCAGCTTCGGGGAAGATCTGGATCCCATCGGGATAGAGGGCTCCGGCAAGTTCGGCGGGATATTTCTTATCGTCGATACCGGGAATCTGGGTGGCAGTGAAAGCGACCACTTCGTAGTTCTCATTATAACGGAACCAGACATTGAAGTTGTGGAAATCGCGTCCGGCTGCTCCCATGATTATTACTCTCTGTTTCATTAGACACTCCTTATTTTTTTTGATTATTTCTCTGAGGGCAATCTTTGGGAGAGCGCTTAAACGTCAAGCACAATTATCAATAGCCCCTTTCAGCAGCCATCGGATTGGCTTCCTGGAATCTTTCTTTTCCTGATTGATTAGCTGGCTTTTGAGTCAGGTTCGCTTCGAGATCCCCTCGAGACTCGAAGCGATCTCGAAGCGAAGACGAGGTGAAAGTAACAGTAACTATCCGGAGAAAATCAGCAGCTTGCAGTTGTATGATCAAATCTGATATGAGATTCTCAACCTCTTCATCAAAATTGCTGTGCTAAGGACGTCAGGAGATAGTAGAATCACAATGGTAGATGCATTGGAAGGAATATTGCATGGCTTGAAGTGTCTTGATATAAAAAGTAAATAGATGGAGGAACTCGTGAAGACATCCATAACCATGTTCCTGCTGATCTTCAGCATAATTGGATTAAATGCCAAC
>VGPI01000276.1 GCA_016875595.1 Candidatus Cloacimonadota bacterium | reverse complement strand
CCAGGAAAAGATAAAGGAGATGATTATAGCTTCAGGGTACTAAATGGCATAGGAAGAAAAACCTCCGTCCACAGGAACTACAACGCCTGTGACGAAACTGGATGCATCCGAAAGAAGCCAGATCAGGGTCCCGATCAGATCATCCGGTTCTCCAAACCGGCCCATGGGTGTGTGGGCGATGATCTTATGGGCGCGGGGCAGTAGCTCGCCTGTTTTCTGATCGATATTCAAAAACTTCATCTGCTCGGTCATAAAAAAACCGGGCGCCAGGGCATTGACACGGATGCCCGTGCGAGAAAAATGAACCGCTAACCACCGGGTGAAGTTGCTGACCGCTGCCTTGGCTGCTGAGTAGGCCGCTACTTTGGTGAGAGGCGTAAATGCGCTCATGGAAGAGATATTGACAATGGACCCCTTGCCCTTCTCGACCATGCCCCGGGAAAAGACTTGCGTAACGAGAAAGATGCTCATGAAATTAAGTTCAAACACCTGGCGGAATCCGGAGGGATTCAGATCGAAAAACGACTGAGCTCCCGGGCCTGGCAATTTCTCCAGGTCGAAGAATTCATCGGTTGTACTGCCCCGGGGATTGTTGCCGCCTGCACCATTGATCAGAAAATCGGGCGCACCCCAGATGCTGAGGATCTCTTCGTAACAGTTCCGGACCTGGTCTATATTGAGGACGTCGCATTGAAATGGTTTGGCTGTTCCTCCGGACTGATGGATGGCAGACGAACGGGCCTTGGCTTTTTCGAGGTCAATGTCGAGCACAGCGACCTTGACACCCATCCTCCCAAGGGCTTGAGCCATGACCCCACATAAGTCGCCACCGCCACCGGTGATGGCAACGACTTTGTCTGCCAGATCAAACTGCTTCAAGATGTCCCTTTTCATCGTCTCCCTATCTTCGCCAAAGATGATAGAATTTCATCGAGGACAGCGCCACCATTGTTCCAAAGGGTTGTTTGATCAATTACAATCCACCTCGTTCGCTTGCAAAATTCATTACCTCTTCCAGAGTTGGCATGGAGATGGAGCATCCGTGCCGGGTTACGACGATGGCTCCGCAGGCGTTCCCCAATCGAGCCGCCTTCCGTAGGTCCCACCCTTTCACATACCCATACAGAAACCCGGCGCCGAAGGCATCTCCAGCGCCCAGAATATTTTGAACCGTTACTGGAAATCCCTCCACATCCTCCGGAGGATTATCTCGTTTATGAATTCGGCATCCATATTTGCCGCATTTTTCGACCACCATCCTGGGTCCTCGATCCAGGATGGCCTTGACATGATCAGCCGTATTACCAGAAACCCTGGCATCGGTTATCTGGGAATGGGTTACCCGGACAGAATCCGGATCAGTCAGTAAAGCGGCATTGATCTCGTCCTCAGTGCCAAGCACGATATCCACGCTGTGGAGGATTGAGCGCATGGCAGTACCATAAGCGCGGGGATCATACCACTGGTCAGGCCTGAAATCGAGGTCGAGAACGACGGTGTTGCCAGCTTTCCGTGCAAGTTCTGCGGCGTATAAGGTAGCGCTCCTGCTTGGCTCCCCGCTCAGATTGGTGCCGGCAAATTCAAATACAAGACTATCATGGATTGGCGCGGCTAACACGTCACCAATCTCCAGCGCTACATCGGCGCAGTTGTCCCTGTAAAATACGATGGGAAACCGGTCCGGAGGCTCAATGCCCATGATGACGAGGCTGGTGTGGCGCCCGGGTTTACGGGGACTGAAACGGATGTCTACCCCTTCTCTGTTCAGAAAATGGGTAACAAAATCGCCGACAGGATCCTTCCCAAAGGCGGTCAATAATGCCGCTTTCAACCCTAACCTCCGGCATCCGACACTCATGTTGGTAGGCGACCCGCCCACATAGGCTGCAAAGCTCTT
>VGPI01000275.1 GCA_016875595.1 Candidatus Cloacimonadota bacterium | reverse complement strand
CAACCTGAGTGACAAGCTCCTGCTCAAGGTCTATCTGTCCAAAGACCTGCCTCCCTTGTACCAGGAACTGGCACGCTATCTGAAAGACCTTCTGACCGAATACCGGCAATATGGCGGCAGACGTTTACAAGTAGAATTCATCAGCACCGCCAATATGGACGAATTCCGTTCGCTGGCGGTACAGAACCAGATCCAGCCGCTCAGCTATCAAAGCTACGACAACGACCAGATGTCCGTCAAAGAACTCTATTTCGGCATTACCTTTGAGTACCGCGGAAAGCGGAATGTGATCAATATCATGCCGGATATGCTGCCCAAGCTGGAGTATTCGCTGACCACTATCTTCCGCAATCTCACCGGCACTGAACTACCCGAAGTCCTGATCTACCGCGGTGAGACCTATATTGAAGGCAGCAGCAGAACCTTTGAATCTGCCATCCGAAACAACTACCGCCTCGTCTCCACCGACCTGTTGAGCATCCCCAAACCGGCTCCGGTGATGATCTTTACCGGCACCGTGGATTCCCTCAGCAGGGCACAACTCTACAACCTCGACCAATACCTCATGCACGGCGGAAAGCTGGTCATCCTGCAAGAGCGGGTGGGATATTCGGCAGGGCGCTTTGTCGAGATCAGATCCAATATCTTTGATCTGCTGGAGCATTATGGGATCTGGATCAAGCCCAACCTGGTCATGGACATGCACTGCGATACCCAATACGATGATCAGACCCGCCAGGAATTCCCCTTCCCCATCTATCCCGTGGTCAATGGCAGTATTAAGAGCGATATCACGCGCAACGTCAACGACATCGTCCTCTATCTTGCCTCGGAGGTCAGCACCACGCTGGACACTCTGACCGTGGAGATGCAACCCCTGCTCCAGACCTCGCGCCAATCTGCCTTTGTCACTGCTCCGGCTTTTGATCTCAACCCCTTCTTTGAGCGCGAGAGCACCAATCTCTTCAAGATGCCGCCGATGACGGTGGGAGCCGTCTTTAAGGGCAGCTTCCGCAGCTATTTTGCCACTGAGGTTGATACCAGCGCTTATCCGGATTTCATCGCCAGCATCGACCGGGCGGAGATCGTGGTCTTCGGCGACCGGGAATTGGTCTTTGACCCACCGGACTACAACAAGTTGCAATACATTGACCGGGGCAATGTCATCCTCAATGCCGTGGACTACTTCCTCGGCAACAAGTCGATCATCCGCATCCGTTCCCGGAATCTCGCCAGCAGTCCCTTTGACCTGATCCTCTACCAGCAACAGAAACTGGGCGAAGAGATGTTTTTCGTCGATGTCTTTGCCCAGGAACGTTATTACAAACTCCTGATCCGTATTTTCAGCGTTGCCCTCCCCGCAGCGTTGTTATTGATCCTGGGACTGGCTCAATGGCTGATCTACAAAGACCGCAAACGCAAGATCGTCACGCAGTATCGCCACCGCCGCCTGACCGAGACCGACCTCCTGACCGGGGAAAAGGAAGAGGTGAATGAGCCGCAGATATAAGATCCTGATCCCGATTTTACTGAGCCTCGCCGCCATTTTCTTTTATATGCGCTGGAAACATGAGGGCGTGGAAAAAACATTCCGCCTGTTCCAGGCCGATTCCCTGTCGATTGGACGAATCGAACTCCGCAAGGGTGAGCAGTATATCATCTTGGAAAAGCAGGATTCGCTCTGGATGATGATCGATCCTCTCCAGTGGCGGGTGCAGGAGGATCTGATCAAAAACCTCTTCCGTGATCTGATCAACAGTGACATCTCTGACGCCGTCGTCTCAGAAAGCACCGATAACGACAGCTACTATGGCTTGGATCCTGCCTATGCCCTGCAAATGAAACTTTACGACCGCAAGGGCGGCCTGCTGGATCATGTGTTCATCGGCAATACCGGC
>VGPI01000274.1 GCA_016875595.1 Candidatus Cloacimonadota bacterium | reverse complement strand
TGACCGGAACCCCCGTCGGCAAAGCAATTAAAGCCGTGGATATCCTGCGTGAGGAAGGCATTTTCCTGCGCCTGATGTATGTGGCATCACCGCTTGAGATCTCCCGGGATGACCTGATCCATGCCGCCTCCACCGGTTTGATTTTCACCATCGAAGACCATAACGTCAATGCCGGCTTGGGTAGTATCATAGCCGATAAACTCGCCACCGCCCGGATCACCTGCCCGATCCACAAGATCGGGGTCAACGAATACCCGCTATCCGGCACCGCTGATGACCTGTATAAATACTTCAAGATGGATCATGCCTCGCTGGTCAAGACCTTCAAGCAAGTGCTCGCTCTATAGCTTCACTACCACGGAGTTCCCTTGTCTGACCTTCAGCCTACAACTATCTTAAATACAGACGAAGGCAAGCCAGATAGAGGTTTAACCGTACCTCTCACAACTACGATGCAACGCATCATCAGCAAAAATGGCAATATCAGCGTCTCGGCAGTGGCGATCCTGCACTACTTAGCCACGATGAGAGATAAACTGGGCGTCTTTGCCATCCACGCCGAAAGCGAAGTTGCCGTGATCAATATGGCAATCGGAAGCGCTTCTGCCGGGTGCCGGGTTGCGTGGCTGGGACATGTCTTTGAAAGAAGAGGCGTTCTCCGGAAGAGAGGATCGCCCTGCTCAAAAGCATGTTTGATCAAGGGTAAACAGCTATGATGATCTGCCGCAGTCAGTTGATCCGGATGCTGATCCAGATCCTGGCGCTCATCCCCACCTTCTATGTGCTCTATCGCCTGATCATCGGCACTTTCCAAATCGTCCATGCCTGGTGTCCCTATTCCGTTATCTGCTTTGGTATCTACAATTTCACCTTCCGTTCCGCCATCGCCGTCGCCATGAATCTGGCGATCCTCGCCGGGATGATCATTGCCTTCACCACCATCTTTTGGGGACGCAAATTCTGCGGCTATCTCTGTCCGCTGGGCACCTATCTGGAAGCGCTGTTTCAATTGCGCAGCCGGAAATACCGTTGCCGCAAGAGAGTGCCCTATTATATCGAACGCAAGCTCGCCGGCATCAAGTATCTTGTTCTGGCGCTTAATGTTGCCTTCGTAATCAACGGGATCAGTTACATCTACATGAGTTTCTGTCCCGTGGTGGCGTTCCCATCGCTCCTCCGTCTTACCACCGGAGCGATCGCCATCCTTGCATTGATCACTATCGGCGGACTTCTGACCGAGCGGATGTGGTGTCGCTGGCTCTGTCCCTTTGCCGCGCTGATGAATATCTTTCAGTTTCTGGGCGGACTATTCAAGATCAAGCGCCACAAGGTGATCCGCAATCTGGAGAGTTGTGTGGAGTGCGGTATTTGCATGCAATACTGCCCGATGAATATCAACCTCCAGGAGTATGAGGTAGTCGAAAACCCTGATTGCATCCACTGTATGATGTGCGCTGCCAAATGCCCCAAACCAGGCACCTTCACCACCAAAAAACACCGGAGTGATGACTGATGTCGTCCGATCCCGATCCCGGAGCATAAAATGAAAGATATCATCCTGAGAGTCATGTTCCTGATCCTCCTCGTAGCCCTGCTCATCTGGCAGTCGTTGATCACTTTAGGCGTCGTCAAACCCTCACATCTCAAAGGTAAAAAACCTGCCCCGGTCACTGCCGAGGTCAGGGCAATCGACTCATTATCCACGCCGGTGGAAATCAGCCGGGACAAACCCGCCATTCCTACTGGCAGTGCCGGCAAGCCGCCTCACGATCTTTCCCGATCACCCGTCAAACAAACCGAAACACCCCAATCCACCACCGACAAATCCCAGCCCACCTACACCGTCGACGCCAGCAAATGCATCTCTTGCCGCCTCTGCGTCAATGCCTGTCCGGTTGGAGC
>VGPI01000273.1 GCA_016875595.1 Candidatus Cloacimonadota bacterium | reverse complement strand
AACGCTGGCTGACCGCAGTTGATCCTGTTCCTGATCCCCGGCAGCCGGTCAGGATGATGAAAGCAGCCAGGAAGATCAATGTTCTATACATGGTAACTCCTTTCAGTCATATAAGCACCGCTTGTCCTGTCGCAGGGTCGCTTTTCGTCTGCGACCTGCCACCACCGGTCTGTTGCAAAAGCGCAGCTTGTCATCACCGTTGTCTATTGATAAGATAATTCATTCCGCTGACCAGAGTGATCCCGGCGACCAGCCACCACCAGATGTTGACCGTCATTATTATCCACGATGGAGGGGTCGTGGTGGTCTCGTGGAACCTTGCCCACAAAAGCATTACCGCAATGACCCCAACCATCTGCATGAAGGTCTTCAGCTTGCCGAGTTTGTCCGCAGGAACGACGATCCGGCGCCGTTGATAAAGCTCGCGCATGATAGTGATCACGATCTCCCGCGCCAGAATGACAAAAAAAATGACCTTGGGCAAGGCAAACGGCGATGCCCAGGTCAAAACAGCCAAAGCGGACAATACCAGCATCTTATCCGCCAGAGGATCGGCGATTTTGCCAAAATTGCTGACCACGTTCATCCGGCGGGCAAGACAGCCGTCCAGCCAGTCGGTGACGGCAGCCAGGATGTAGATGCTCAGAGCAATCAGGATGCTTCGGGCAGTGGATGTGGAAGAAATGGTCAGTAAAAAAACCGGTACCAATGCCATCCGGAGGATGGTGAGGACATTAGGTAAGCGTTTCATCGGATGGGGAATTGTTCTTGGATCTTTCCGGCTCAGGTTCTTGATGCTCCGGTGCATCATCGATCAGCAAGAGCTCCGAGTGTTTGGAGGTCTGCTCACTGATGATGACCACCACTGAGGCGATAACGAACACCAGCAATTGCAGAACGAAAACCCACCACTCCAGAAACACCGAGATCTTGTTCAGGTAAAGCAGGAGATAGTAAAGAAGTGGACTCAATGCCGGAGGAACGAACATCATCATTACGATATGCCTGATATGAGCCCGTTTTTCACGGAGTTCATCCACGACCGTCCGCTTGCGTAATGGGCGGAGGCGTGCCAGCCAATTCTCGTAGTTCAAGCGCATAAAAACGACCAGGAATAGCATCAGCACGGCGATGAATCCATTCAGATAGAGCGAATGTTTCTTGATCAAGTGCAGTTCCCGGCTGATTCTTTCCCAGAGAGCGGGATGAGATTCCACGTCATCAGGATGAACCCGGGTCTGGATGAGGACAAGCAGAGAATCACGCTGCTCAATGGCAGAATGAGCGCTTTTCAGATGGATATGAACAATATCAGGCAGATTGAATTTACTCAATAGATCTGCAGAGATATTGAGGGCATGACTCTCAATCAATTCCTGGCTGGCGTCAAAGCCACTCTGGACGCTCACCCTATCCACCGCCGGATGCATGATCAGGATATCGGTCAATTCCACCGCTGCCGTAGAATCAGCCACATAAGCCAGTAACGGGTAGGAAGTAAGCTCATCCAAACGGTTCTGAGCATAATCCGCTGCTGCAAAATTGACGATCGTCCAGCCGATCAGCATGATCGCTGCAATCAGCAACAAGAATGTAAAATGCAGTTTCATTATCACCTCGATTTCACGGGAGCGCTTTTGTTTCAACGCTCCACTCCGATCAGACATCCATCCTGATCTATCTTTTGACCACGTGGAAAACGCAGTACTTTTCAGAGTCCTTGTCTTTGAAAATTTTGATTGTGTCAAGCAGAGAATTTTCCAGGGATTGTGCAAAGTCCCGGGAACGGAATTGGGGGTAGAGGATAAAGGCGGATCCACCCGGTCGGAGCAGATATTGGCAAGCACTGATCACATCTTGCATGGAGCAGGATAGTTCGGTGCGGGCCAGGGCTCGGGCACGACAGGGACTGACAATGCCGGCATCCATCTTGATCCAGGGAGGGTTGCTG
>VGPI01000272.1 GCA_016875595.1 Candidatus Cloacimonadota bacterium | reverse complement strand
ATGCCAGCCATGCCCTGCTCCAGAACGCTATCGACCGACTGGGCTATTCGGCACGCGTCTTCGACCGTATCCTCAAAGTAGCCCGCACCATCGCTGATCTGGACGGACGCAGCGAAATCCGCAGCGAGGATATCAGCGAAGCGATCCAATACCGCACCCTTGACCGCAAGTATTGGGAATAAGGAGATCAAAGCACACCGACCGCATGAACTGCCGTCATTGTCCCGCTATCCTCCCCCCCGCCATCTCTCATTAAAACAGGTGATCTGCCTGTCCTGCATTAGTTTATCCACTCATCCTCGCCTGATCCCTTCTTCCGGTGTTCCTGATCCATAGATTCACTTTCGCTTCGAGTTCGCCTCGAGATCCCCTCGAGTACTCGAAGCGAACTCGAGAGCAAGGTGAGGTGAAATCGAAGCAATCCATTATGGGAGTGTCAATTGGGGAGAAAGTAGAAAAGAAGGGATGAGATGTGTCGTCTGGATGGAGATCAGGGCACGAGTTATGGAAGGGAAAAGCGGAGGATATGGAGGGCTCAGGCGTGATCCCTGCCCACGATTTCACAGGAGATCCCTGCAGTCCTGAGCAGAGTGGCGAAAGTGGTTATTTGATAGTCGGTAAGTTCGCGTAGACTGTCACACGGGTAGTTGCGCCCCAGCGCTGCATATTTGGTGCGGCCAAATTCGTGATAGGGGATGATGCGGGATTGGGTGATACCCAGTTCCTTTGCCAGTCCGATGATCCAGTGGAAAAAGGGCTCCTGGTCATTGACCCCGGGGATGAGAGGCAGGCAGAGAGTGATCCGTTTCGGTCCGGTGGATTGGCAGAGGGATCGCAGGTTTCGGATGATCGGTTCATTGCCGTCGCCGGTGCAGGTCTGGTGCAGATCGGAAGTGAAATGCTTGAGATCAAAGTAGATAAAGTCAAAGAGCTGAAACCGGTCAAAGTCCAGTTCGGAGGTGAACCAGCCACAGGTCTCCAAACCCAGATGCAAACCGGCATCCTTGATCTGGGCTGCGAGTGCGAAGGCGAAGTGCGGCTGTGCCATCGGCTCACCCCCGGAAAAGGTGATTCCTCCACCGGAATTCTGGTAGAATAGTCTCTGGGGCAGGATCTTTGCCATCACTTCCTCACTGCTCCAGACCCTGCCTGCCAGTTTCAGGGCATCGTTTGGACATGCCTCGATGCAGGGATGGCTGGTGCAATCCCGGCAACGGGTGCGGTCGATCAGCAGGTCTTCCCTCACCCTTATCGCTTCCAGGGGACAGGCATCAAGGCACTTCTGACAGCGGAGACAGCGTTCGCTGTGGTACAGCGGTTCGGGATGGAAGTGCTGGCTTTCCGGATTGGAGCACCACCGGCAGGACAATGGGCAGCCCTTGAAGAAGATAACCGTCCGGATGCCGGGTCCGTCGGCAGTGGAAAAATCGGCAAGGTCAAAGATGATGCCGGTCACAAACGATGCTCGGTTCGGGCGATAATCTCATCCTGCATGGACTTCCCCAGTTCGACAAAGAAAGCGGAAAAGCCAGCCACGCGAACGATCAGATCTCTGTATTCATCGGGGTTTTCCTGGGCATGGCGGAGCAATCTGCTGTCCACGACATTGAACTGGATCTGAAATCCGAGCGAGTCAAAATAGGTCTTGATCAGAGCCAATAGCTTACGGGAACCGGAATTACCCTGAATGCTGGAGGGGAGGAATTTCATGTTGTGTAGCCCGCCACGGATCCGGGTATGATCGATTTTTCCGGCGGATAGGAGCACCGCGATTGGTCCGGAGATATCGGTTCCCGGAAAAGGTGATGTCACTCCATCCGCCAGGGTCTGATGAGCTAGCCGAACTTGAGCTAAAAAAACCCGAATATATGCGTTTTGTAATCGTAAATCATTGATAAATAGACAGCGGGTATCCGTAAAACTGCCATATAGTGTCCAAAATAAAAACCTGT
>VGPI01000271.1 GCA_016875595.1 Candidatus Cloacimonadota bacterium | reverse complement strand
CAAATGAACCATCTGAACTCCGCCGACAATGGCGCTGAAGGAAAGCACCCCTACGAAGAGAAAGACAAATGAAAGATCTGAAACCGCGCCTCCTGATCGCTATTGTATTCATCCCCCTGCTGTTATGGGCTTTCTCCAGCGGCGGCATCCCTCTGATCGCCTTGTTTTTTGCTGTCACGATACTGGGTATGCTGGAATACCGGCAAATGATGCAAACCAAGGGGATCATCATATCCTCCGGCTGGATCGTCCTTGCCGGCAGCGTTTATACTGCGATGCTAATGACCGAAACCATGGATCTGGTGATCATCTGGCTGGTCTTGTTAACTGCTGCGGTAGAAAGGATGCTCTCCTGGAACAAGGATCAGTCGCTGATGCCGATGTTCACGGCGGTTTTTGGGATTCTTTACGTGGCGGTCATACCGGCGATGATAGTCCGCATCCATTTTGCCTTTGGCGAGCATAACTTATTGATCTATATGATCAGCATGATCTGGATCGTGGACAGTGTGGCATATTTTGTCGGGATGCTATGGGGCAAGCATCGCAACGTGACCGCCATCAGCCCCAAAAAGTCCATTGAGGGTTTCATTGCCGGAATAGTTGCTCCCTGGATCGTGGTATTGATCCTCGGCTGGGCAGAGGTGACCTGGATATCTCTGCACCATTTGATCATCCTGGCAGTTTCGGCAGGGATATTTGGGCAATTGGGTGATCTGACCGAGTCCATGCTCAAGCGTTACTGCGGTGTCAAGGACAGCTCCGATCTGATCCCGGGACATGGTGGAATCCTCGATCGAACCGATAGTATTTTTATGGCTGGGGCGTTCTTGTACACTTTATTAAAAGTCATTGGTTAAACTGCTACAATATTAGGAGGTATTATGATAGAACAACTCAAGAAAATGACCGCCGGACTGGATGCCGATTACTTTGACATCCGCTACGAAACCAAGCAGGTCGAGCAGGTCAGTTTGAACAAAAAGGAGATCCGCAGTTGTGGCTCGAATATGGGTGACGGCTACGTCCTGCGGGTAATGAAAAAGGGTGCGGTGGCAAGCGTCAGCTTTACCAAGCCGGATCAAGCCGAGACCGCCATCCGCAAAGCGTTGGAGAATGCCGAAGTCCTTGCCGCCAATGGCAATACGCCCAAAGGCATAGCACCCGTTCCCCCGGTCATCGCTTCCGTTAAGGCACCCCTGAAAGAAGATCCGAGATCAGTCCCGCTGGTGGACAAGATCGCCATAACCCGTCACTATTCCGATCTGCTCTTTACCCAGCCCAAGGTCGCCAATGTCGAGATCGGTTACACCGACGTCTTCCGCAACAAGTTCTTTTACAACAGCGAAGGCAGCGAGATCAATGAAGAACTGGTCACCACCCGGCTTGCCGGTTCCGTGATCACTCAGGAAGGGGCTATGACGCAGACGGTCAGGGTCGCTTTTGGCGGTAGTGACGGCTTTCAAAGAGTGCGCAACCGCGAGGCGGAAGCGATCGAAAAGGCAAAGATCGCCTGCGACTTGCTCAGTGCCGAACCGGTAAAAGCAGGTACCTACCGGATGATTCTCAATCCCGGTATGGCGGGTGTATTTACACATGAGGCATTTGGTCACTTCTCCGAAGCCGACATCGTGCGCGACCTCCCCGCCCTCAAAGAGAAAATGCGGATCGGTGCGAAGCTCGGTGCCGATATCCTCACCATCATTGACGATGCCACCATGCCTGATCAACTGGGCTTTTACCGCTATGACGATGAAGGTGTGGAGGTCAGGCGCGTGAATCTGATGACCAATGGCGTCCTGACTGCTCGTTTGCATGACCGTTTCACCGCCGCTGAAATGAATGAGCCCGCATCCGGACACGCCATCGCCGAGGACTTTCGCTTCGCTCCAATCGTACGCATGGGCAATATCTGGATCCAGCCCGACAAATACTCGCTGGAAGAGCTCCTTGCTGCCATGGACGAGGGCTTGTACATCGGC
>VGPI01000270.1 GCA_016875595.1 Candidatus Cloacimonadota bacterium | reverse complement strand
CACACATGGGCTCCCTTCCCAGACCTGGAAATCTCTATATAGCCGGGAACATGATATCGATTGCAGACTTCGATCAATGCCCTCACATCATCCCGCCATCCCTTCTTATCAAAATCTATAGCCAGAAATCTGCAGGAATCGTCTTCCAGCAGGGGATAGATGCCAATAATGATCTCACCACTCAGATGCCGATAGATTTGTTTATCATCAAGTGGGATTAGCTTTCTGTTCTCACAGTTCGCACAGGGGATTTTCCTGTACTTTCCGCACACTTCGTGTTTCCAATCATTATAGCAAGCTGGTGAGTAGCCTGACCTATTGTCTTTGCCAACCCATCTGATTGCAAACACGTCTTCTCTTCCCTGAAACAAGTTGCGAAAGAGATGCACCTTGTCTTCTGGACTGGATTGATTGTTGATTGGGGCATCAATAGAACTTGCACCTACTGAATGTGAATTCTCGGTGCTATGCTTTTGCACGTTTTCTGCTCCATTTGAGGGCTCAATATTCAAGTTTGATGGATAAGTACCATTCGAGACTAAATCCCTCAGTCTGGAGTTCTCTGCCTCCAGTTCACTGATCCGCTTAAGCGCATCTTCAAGCTTCTTCTTTAGTTCTTCATTCTCGGTGTTCATCTCATCCTCAACTGATCAAGATCAGCTCATGCTTCCTGTTGTCAATCCCAAAATCACGAGAAACCTATGTGAGCACTTTTATAAAACCAATGCTATCCATCATTCGATATGCAGATTTCCTGTCAGAATTTGTAATTTTCGGTGATCTTAATTGCAGATATCCTGTCAGAAACTACCTAAATGGGTCTTGGAAAGGATGAGTAAGGATGTCCTACGATGCGACAGTTTGCAGTTTTCGCTGCACAATTTGCAGATTTCGTTGTCACTTTGCAGAAATATCTGGTCGGTATCGTGGGCTGGAATATTGGGTAAATCAGGAATCCGATTCCCGATTTACTCAAGAAATGGAGCGCAACACTGATCGGCAGATTTCTTCCGGGTTACTGTAACTAACCCAGTTGATTCAGGGGATCGGTTGAATCTGTCCGGAGTGTTTATCCGTCGAACTGATAGTCGATCTGGTGCTCAAAGCTTTGAAATTCCAGCGTCCTGCCTTCCGGATCACGGGCAAAGAACTGGTAGATCCGGTAGTTGGGATTGTAGCGGGGCGGCGCATCGGCAATATCCGTCATTCGCTGGTAGATCTCATCCACCTCCTTGGGTCCGGGGACAAAGAAAGTGATGATGCCATTGAGGTCGGCTGCTTCCCGATGACAAAACCCCAATAATAGATTGCCGCTGCGGTAGATGCGGCAGCCACCCTGATCCAGCCAGAGCTCCATTCCGCATCTTTGGCTGTAGAAGGCATGCAATTCCTCCGGCATCAAAGTCTTAAAGAAGATTATTCCCGGCATGTATTATCCTTGTCGCGCAGATTTCATTCAGCATCATGGGATGATATCTGGATTTCGTTAAGTATAGGCACACTTTGTCCTCCATCCCAAAATTGTCAATGCATAATATCATAATTGGCGCAGCCGGTTCAGTTACCAGGCAGATCTTTGTCGTTTCCTGTTTTGCTTCCTTACCCCTCTTAATCAAGTCATTATCCCCTCTTAATCAAGCGTTAATAATTAACGCTTGATTAACGCTTGATCATCACTTGATAAAGAGGGGTAAGGAAGGAGGGTAAAAAAAGCAGGGCTGTTGCTTCCAACCGGTAAAGTACGGGATCCAAAGAAAAAAAACAGGGCTGGTCAAAGCCCTGTTCTCTATGGATGGTTAATTGTTCAGTTTAGGGAGTGGCGATCACGCGGAAGAACCGGTAGTTCCCGGAGACGGCAGTTGACCAGTTAGTAACTGCTCCTATGGTCTCGACGGTGGTGAATCCGGTGTAGGGGTCATTGGATGCCTGGATGAGATATCCGGTGGCGCCTGTGACGGCATTCCAGGAGAGCTGGACATCGCCGG
>VGPI01000269.1 GCA_016875595.1 Candidatus Cloacimonadota bacterium | reverse complement strand
GGGAGGGTGCAGATGGGGCGCTGAGGGAAAGCGCCCCTACAGGTTGGGAGGGTGCCGATGGGGTGCTGAGGGAAAGCGCTCCTACAGGTTGGGAGGGTGCCGATGGGGGTGGCACGAAAGTTATTGACAGTTAGATCAAGTAATTATTCCATGAACAAAATCTATTGAGGTGATCGTGAAACGAGTAACCGACGAATATCTAAAGCGCTTGCAGACCGAATTGGACAAGGCATTTTCCGGTTCAGGCGGGTCTTTGCCTGAGATCAAGGACGAGGTCTTTGGCGATGTTCGTCGTCTGTATGAGGAGCAGAGTTTGATCTCTGCGGTGCTGGCGGAATTGTACCGCAATGACGACTGTGACAGCGGGATCATGAGCGTTCTGGCCAGGGTGGGCAGTTATCTGAACGTATCGCGGGTCTTTATTCTGGAGAAGGTGAGCGGCCAGGATGATCTGACGCTTGCTTACGTCTGGCACCGCCGGAAATATCCCTCGCGCAAGGGCGTGACCCTGCCCAAGAGTGCGACACGGCATCTCTTTGATTACTTCCGGGACAACCAGAGCTACCGGATCACCGATCTGGACAAGATCAGTCCCGAATATGCCGACTATCTCTCCTCACTGGACATTGTGAGTTGTCTGATCTTTCCACTCACCATGCAGGGACAGGTTTTCGGGTTTATCGGACTGGATGAATGTGAACGCAAACGGGAGTGGAATGAGACCGAGATCCACATCAGCGAGATCCTTGCCGAATTGGTCTCACAGTCCATCCTACAGAGACGATCGCAACGGGAACTGCTTTATTCACATGAGGTATTGACCAGCGTTCTGGACAGTGTCCAAGCCATCGTCGTGATCGTCGAACCGGAAACGAATCGCATCCTGTTTCTGAATCAGTTTACCCGGAATATCTTTGGTGATGTGATCGGCGAGGTGTGTTGGAAAGTGTTGCATGGTGATCTTAGTCAGAAATGTGATAACTGCCCCCGTCCGGGATATGGTCAGTACACAGGCGAATTAGTGGTGACCAAAGAGATCGAGAACAGCGTCTGGAAAAGATGGTATCATACGTCCAACAGTATAATCAACTGGATCGACGGCAAGAAGGGACATCTGCAGATTGCCATTGATATCACCGACCGGGTGGAAGCGGAACAGCAGATCCGGATAAGCGCGGAAAAGCTGGCTGAACTGAATGCAATGAAGGATAAATTTATCTCGATCCTGGCGCACGACCTGAAAAATCCGCTCAATAACCTGATGGGATTTGCCGAGATCATGCGCAACCGCACTTACCAACTGACCTATGACGAGATCAATGAATACTCCGACCTGATCTACCAATCTACCCGCAATACGCATCAACTCCTGAATAACCTGCTGACCTGGGCACAGAGCCAATCCGGCAAGATCAAGTTCAATCCCATTGAGGTGGATATCAAGCAATTGCTGGACAATACGGTGGAATTTATCAAGCCAATCGCCCAACAAAAAGCGATCACGATTCATAAGCGCTACCAGAAATCGCGTATCCTGCGGATCGATCCCAATATGATCACCGCTGTGGTCAGGAATCTGATGAGTAATGCGGTCAAATTCACTGAACGCAACGGCGAGATCCAAATCAGGCTATATCAGCATAAGTCATATATCTGTGTGGACATAATCGATACTGGCATTGGAATGAGCGATGAGGATATCGCCAAGCTCTTCCGGATCGACGTGGATCACCGCACCATCGGCAAAAGCAATCTGGAAAAGGGAACCGGACTGGGACTGATCCTGACCCGGGAATTTGTATCCTTACATGATGGCAGATTAGAGGTGACGAGCAAAGAAGGGGAAGGCACGACCTTTACGATCTGCCTGCTGGTGTAAGGGACAATCTCTCTCACCAACCCGGTAACCGCCACCCAATAGCCAAGACCCGAATCCGATCACCCAGCCCCGGAGGGGCGACACTCTCATATCAAGACCCAGCCCCGGAGGGGCGACAC
>VGPI01000268.1 GCA_016875595.1 Candidatus Cloacimonadota bacterium | reverse complement strand
TGTTGTCCCTGCGTGGCATTGACGTTGAATATGGTCTGCGGAGTGAATGCCTGTCGCCAGTTCATGTAGACGTTGTGATAGAGAATGTCGTTGGCTGGGATAATGACCTGCTCGTTGACCGTGACACAGCCAGTGGCGGAGGCGGTTAGTTGATAAGTATCCGCCACGATATTCTCAATCGTGTAAAGTCCTTCTTCATTGGTGACGGCTTGTCTGCCGGCAACGCTGACGGTGGCGCTCTGGATGTGGTTGTCCGTCCCAAAGAAGCGGACGCGACCGGTAATGGAACCAAAGACCAGCGGAGCTGCCAGAGGCGGCATCAGGACATCATCCAGTTTGAGATAGAACCAGTCGGTGCAATTGTGATGGACAAAGGCGATATAGACGTTCTGACCGGCATAATCGTTCAGCGAGAGGGTGCGTTGAATCCAGATGTCATCAACCAGGGTCTCGCTGAATAGCGTTGTGGTGAAAGCCGAGAGCTGGCTTGTGGTGGTGGATATCTTGACGGAATAGTGCTCTTGAGGCCAAGCGGCATCCTGAGCTGCGATCCAGTAAGCAAGTTCATCACCGGAAGTTATTGCCAGACGAGGAGTGATCAGCCAGTTGTCAGGGGTCAACGGACCCACGCCGTTTAAATAGGATGCCGAGGCAGCCGACTTGGTCCCGGTATGTGCCGTGTTTTCGACCGTAAAGCTGAACCAATTGTAACCATCTGCGTCGTTGTCAATGGCGATCCATCCATCCGGCGGGAAAGTGGCACCCTCAAAGCTCTCCAAGATGTAGTTAGCATAGCCCTTGAGGGTTATGTTCTTGGTTCCGCCGTTGGTGACGATCGAGTAGGTGGCAGTGTGTAAACCACCGGTACCGGGGTTGAAGGTGAAGCCGAAGTTGTGGGATTGGTTCTGTCCCAAGGAAATTCCGGTGTTGAAGTTAGTGCTGAATGCGGTACCGGTGAGTCCGGTTGCCGAGGTAACGGTCAGAGTGCCTGGTCCTACATTGGTTAGTTGGAATAAATCACCGGAACTGGATGGGGTGCCGACATTGGTGGAAGTGGTCCAGGTATTGGTGTTCAGGACAGCGGTCGGCTCGGTGGGTATGGTCACCTGCAAGGACACCGGAATGACCATCACATCTCCACGCAACGAAGGCGGTGGACTGGGTGCTATATAGTTGGAATTGTTGTAGATATGCAGGTAAGCGTTCTTGGTGCCTGCCGGTAGTCCCGCACTGTCAAAGTGGATATTTATGTTCTGAGTTCCACCGGGGACGACGGTACCGCTGTATTGGCTGGCACTTGCCCATTCGCTGCCCTGGATGTAGGCAAAGGTCAGCAGTTCAAAATCCATCTGAGTCCAGGAACCGGCGCTACCATAGAAACTGCAGCCATAGCTGTAATCCACTCCAACTGAATTGGGTTTTCCCGAGGTTGCCACCGGCACCACCGCCACCCAGAAGTCATCAGTCACGTTGATAGGAGCGGTCAGCACGTGTTCATTGACGGTAGGCCAGTCGATAGCGGTTAGTATTGGCGAGGTGTAAAGGACAGTGGAACCATTAGCGGCATAGATCCTGAACCTGTAGGTAGTATCACTTCCCCAGGGATTATTAGAATCATTATAGAAATAGTGGCGGAGTTTGGATATGGTCACACCAGTGGCAAACAATCCAAAATCCTCAAGGTAAAATTTCACTGCCCGTTCAGCCGTGGCGGTAGTGATCCAATAGGCATCAGCCGGGTCTGCATAACCAGCCCAGCCCTCGGTACGATCAGGTTCAGGCAGCACTTCCGGACGGAAAGGTCGGGTGCCGGGAGTTTGATCAGCCGGAAGTTTACGGCTGGTTTCAGCGGAGCGTGAAGCAGTCGGTGCAGTAGTGAAGTATATCTGATACTGCAGGTTGGCGGTACCGCCGGGGTTGCTGATGGCAAGATTGACGTCTGCGGTCTGGGATGAATATAAGCTGGCGGATAACTGCTGGGGATTGACCTCCAATTCTGCCCAGGTCAAG
>VGPI01000267.1 GCA_016875595.1 Candidatus Cloacimonadota bacterium | reverse complement strand
TTGGTCGTTGGTCTGCTTGACAAGATTGTCCAGACTGGATGTAGTGGCACTGGCAATATCATCAATGCCACGAGTGGCTGATTTGGCAATTATATTCAAGTTCTGCTCAAGGTTATTGGATAACGTTGCCAAACTAATCTCAGTGTTTTCAGTCATGGAAGCAACGCTGCGGGCTAATCTGCTGATATCGGCCAGAGTCGTGTTCAGATTTTGGTTGGCACTGGACAGCAGCAGAGAGGTCTGGCTCAGAATGGCAGCGATATTCATCCGGTTCTCTTCATTGGTCAGGTTAGCGATATTGTTAGCGATCTCATCGATCTTGACTGCGATCGATACTGCCCGGTCGGTAATGTCGTCAAACATTGAGACACCGGCAGGGATGAATGATCCGGGTTTCAGAACCGCAGATTGATTGGTCCCACCGCGGATCTCGACTGCCTTGAGACCGGTGATCCCGACATTGATCAGGATGGCTTCACAATCCACCTTGACCGGAGTCCCGGATTCGATACTCACAGTCAGAATAATCTTGGTCATATCGCTCGGGCTGATGTTCATTCTTTCCACTCTTCCCACCCGGATACCACGAAAATTGACCGCTCCTCCGACCTGAAGACCAGCCACGGAGTAATCCTCAAATTCGATATGATATAGGCCACGCTTTTGCATCAATCGATTACCGGCAACAGCGCCCGCAAAGACCAGGATCAAGATAGTGCCGATGAAAAGGAATACGCCCAATCTGACCTTTTGTGCCTTGGTTACCATTTTCACTCCCTTCCTCAGGTTACCAGTTTACCACTGATCAACCGGTGTTTCAAGTGTAGAGGTTCACTTGCATTGATGACCACATCGCCCTCACAGATCACATCCTCCCCAAAGGAGACATCACCGGTAATCTGCAAGGAACTGCAACTGATCAAAGATGGCACACCCTCGGAAAAACGCCGGGTCAATTGGTCAATGCTCTGATAAAAGCGGTCATCAAGCGTGACGACTGGTGCCTGGCTGAGATTGCGTCGGAGCACGATCTGGTATTGGTCATTCATTTCATAAGCATCTGACCACAGTGCTACCAGATCGGTCGTTTTCTTCACCGGAGCAAAGCGTTGACGGGGAACGACGAGTGCCTTGGAACGGACAAATACACTGATAGCGGCACCCATGGCGGTTTCCAACTGATAGACAGGGGAGCCGTCGATGCTTTTGGGATTGATGATCAGTGGCAGTTGCATGATCCCGTCATGGGCGATCAGCGTCCATTGCAGTGCTTTAAGATCGATCCATAGATTGTTGGTGTTGAAGTATTTGTAATAATTAATGTCTTGAAATTCCAGTTCTTCTCCGCTGGGGCATTGCGCAACTTCACGGAGCATCAGGTGTCCCTGCCGGTCTTCGCAGAGGTGTCCGCCTTTACTGTCGGCTGGAGTGCGTTCGCAGACCTCCATCACGAACTGGACGTTGTTTTGCTCCATGTACACTGGGATCGAGGTGTCCACAACCGCGCCCAGATTATCGGAATTAGAGACAAAAGCGTAACGGTAGCCTTGCTCAACCAGTTTATCCAAAATACCTGATGATGATATGGCAGTGTAGATATCCCCATGTCCAGGAGGATTCCAGAGTTTACTGGCGTCGGGATTGTCCAAAGGCATCAGATCGCTTTGGCGGATGCGCGGGAACTTGTTTTGGATAAAACATATCGGAACCGGCTGCCGTTCGAGGTCAGGATAGCGTTTGAGATAGTTTTCGGTATCATTTTGGGTGGAAAAACTGTTCATCAGGAGAAGTGCCGCGTCATAACCGCTTTGTGCTCTCAGAACCAGGATTTGACGGGCAATGATATCCAGGAAGGTCATATTGCCCTTGACCGGCAGGAGGGATTTGGCTTTGGAGAGTCCCATACTGGTACCCAGACCGCCATTGAGTTTGATGATCACGGTCCGCTTCAGCATTTCCATGCTACGTTCATGCCGGATATCGTCATAACGGATAAGGTTCTGCTCGGTTGGTGGCTGGATCTCTTCCCGGGAGAGTTTTCCCGTTTCACCTTTACAGAGTTTTTC
>VGPI01000266.1 GCA_016875595.1 Candidatus Cloacimonadota bacterium | reverse complement strand
GGGACATCCGGTCACCCGCATCCGCCAGGCGGGACGCTCATCTTTTTTCTGTCCCTGCTGCCAGCGCTGAAGATTTCCTTTGCAGACGTTAATTATCCCGAATATCTTATCCGTAAAATCAACTTTAGGATGGAGTAACATAGATGAAAGCAGTTAGACTTCGCGACAATATCTGGTGGGTGGGCGGCATTGACTGGGATCTGCGCAATTTCCACGGCTACCTGACGCAGCGCGGTTCGACCTACAACGCCTATCTGATCATCGATAAGAAGATCACGCTGATCGACAACGTAAAGCACTACCTCTATGATGAAATGATCGAGCGGATCAGTGAGATCATCGATCCCACCCGCATTGATTACCTGATCCAGAACCACGTGGAAATGGATCATTCCGGCGGGATGCCCAAGCTGATGAAGCTCCTGCCCAATGCCCGGATCTTCACCAATGCCAATGGCATAAAAGGACTGAAACTGCACTACAAAGAGGACTGGAATTTTCGGGAGATCAAGACTGGTGATACGATCAACATCGGCAGCCGCAACCTCGTCTTCGTGACTACACCGATGGTACACTGGCCGGATAACATGGTCACCTACTGTCCGGAAGAAAAGATCCTCTTCTCCAACGATGCCTTCGGACAGCATATCGCCTCTTCCGAACGCCTTGCCAGCGACTATCCCCTCAGTATCGTTATGGAAGAAGCCAGGAAATACTACGCCAATATCGTTCTGCCTTATTCGCCGCAGGTGCAAAAGGTTTTGACGATCGTGGCGGATCTGGAGATCGGGATGATCTGCCCCAGTCACGGACTGATCTGGACCGAGCATATCCCGCAGATCATTCAGGCATATCACACCTGGGCTTACAACGAATCAGAGGCAGACCGCGCCCTGATCATCTATGACACGATGTGGCGCTCCACCGAAATGATCGCCCATGCCATTCAGAACGCCTTTGAAAACCTCGGTATCCACACCAGAATGCTCAACCTCCAGCACAATCACATCTCGGATATCATGACCGACGTCATCTCCGCCCGTTACATCTGCCTTGGTTCGCCTACCCTGAACAGCTCGATCCTGCCCAATGTCGCCGCCTTTGCCTATTACCTCAAAGGACTGGCACCGAAAAAACGGATCGGTCTTGCCTTTGGCTCCTACGGCTGGGGCGGACAGAGCATCCCCATCCTTCATCACCTGCTCGGAGATCCCAAGGAATGCGGCTTTGACATGATGGAACCGGTCAAGGTGCAATACATCCCCGATGCCGATACGCTCAAAGGCATCACCAAACAAATTGAACAAAACATAAATAATAAAATGGAGAAACCATGATCAACAAACAACTGCAAGATGCAATCAACGCCCAGATCAACCGTGAATTGTATTCCGAATACCTCTACTTAGCTATGAGTGCCTGGTTCGCCGGACAAAACCTCGACGGCTTTGCCAACTGGATGTCCGTCCAGAGCCAGGAAGAACGCTTCCATGCCATGAAATTCTACCACTACGTGATCGAACGCGGCGGTGCCGTCATCCTGGAACAGATTGACAAACCGCCTGGCTATTTCAAAAACCCGCTCCATGCCTTTGAAATGACCCTGGAGCACGAACAATTCATCACCGATAACATCAACAAACTGATGGATCTGGCGATCAAGAAAAACGACCACGCTGCCAAAAGCTTCCTCCAGTGGTATGTTGATGAACAGGTCGAGGAAGAAGCCAATGCCGATAAAATCCTCAAACAACTCGCCATGGTTAAGGACAATCCCCATGGGGTGCTGATGCTGGATCGCGAACTGGCGACCCGTGTCTTTACTCCTCCGGTTACTGCTGTATAGCTTCGTAACATCATCGGCATAAGGCGGTTGATCCTTTGATCTACCGCCTTCTTCTTTGATCGTTTGTTTATCACCAATCTACTCCACTGCCCACCACCTGATCCAGGTAAATCGCTCTCCAGAAACAAAATACCTTCACGGATATTTTACTGCGGTTTTTTCTGTACCTGAGATAAGAGATAGGTGTCAGTGCCTTACAACAGGTGACTTTGAGGCAATCACAAAAAAAGGAGATGTTATGAACAGGCAGTATTGAATGGTGGCA
>VGPI01000265.1 GCA_016875595.1 Candidatus Cloacimonadota bacterium | reverse complement strand
TATCATATAGAACCCAGGTCAGCATGTATCATCTCCCTCTTGATCGAGTGACTCATAATCCGGATAATGATCCAGGAAGTTATCCAGTTTTCTGGCAATGGATGATTCCAGATAGTTTGACCGCTTTCCGATCAGATAGTTGGCAAAGGCATGGGCATCGGTTTGAATCTGATCAATTCGTTTACGATTCTTGTTGTGGTAGCGAATCACTTCCGCAAAGTATTCCAGTAGGTAGGGGGCAAAGAACTTCTTACCTATGGTGTTCAGGACAACTCCCCGGTGTATTTGGTCAAAGCCATCTGGATCGATCTTTCTCCTTGAAAACAAGTAGAATACCGGCTCGTCAATCAAGATCCGATATGGTTCGATAAAATCAAAAACGAAGGATTTCTTGTTGTAGTTATCGCAATGAAGAAGACCGATGTAGGGATCAAGCCCGGCTATGATCAACGCCCGTTCCACTTTGCTGTAAAGTATACCATATCCGTAGTTTAGGAGGCAATTGAAGTGGTCATGGGCGGGACGCGAAGATCGTCCCTCAAACCGAAAATCCTCGGGGATCAGATCGGATAAGACAGAGAAATAGATCTTTGAAGTTCCTCCCTCCCAGCCCATGAATGAACCCGAAGCCTCATCCAAGGAGCCAGCTTTTGTCCTGACCGAGATGGCAAACTCCCACATCCGGTGCAGATCATTTTCGTACTTGTCCCGGAACCGATCTCTCTTTGATAGAAGCTTTTGGAGAAGGCGAAATTGGTTCATGATTTTGATGATGATCCTTTGCTTGGTAAATTCCAGTCCGATCTCATCGCTCAGCATTTCAAGTTGTCTGCGGCGAATCAGGGTGGTACTGCCCAGCTTGGGAAAACAGACCCGACCATAGGGATCACCGTATTGATCCAGAAAAACGATATCTATATTGTGTTCCAATGCCAATTGGATGGCATCTGAACTGATACTGACGGCATTGCTGATCACAATGGAACTCACCTTGTCCGGCGCAATTTTGACAATCCTGCCTTCTAAAGTTAGTTCAAACATGGCATCCTTTTTCTTGATGAAGGCTCCGTAGGTATTGATGTGGAGTTCCATAGCTTATAACGAGAGGCAAGCGCCTTGTTCGATTGGCTCAGTCAAAAATCCGGTCTCACAACTGTAAACCTTGTCGGTTCCTTCTTGAGAGATATAATAGACATTTTCATCCAGTTTGTTGACATGAGCCATTTGGATGCTATAATTCCTGAATTCAGACGGCTTGAGGTTTATCTGAAACGGTGAGAGGTTCTTGAATGACCTGGCGATTTTCAGCCTTGCTTTCAGTTCTATGGTCTCATCAAGATCACCAAAATCCTTCAAAGCTTCGCGAGCTTCCAGCAATTGATCCATAGTTTGTTGGGCAAAATCTGTCATCAGAATATACACTGATAGGCTGGCATATTGATCTTCAATTATGTGAAATCGATCAATAGCCAATTGGCCTCTTATATCCTGGTCGTAATTCAATTCTGAAATAGCCGTCAGAATTGCTTTGGCTTCAGCAGCGAATTCAAGGCTGTGATAGTATTCCTGGATCAAAACAGCGAAATCCCGGCTTTCGAGTACTTCATGCTTGTATAAGATTTCCCTGGTCTTAGTCAGGATATAATCGTCATAAACTTGAGTGGAATACTCCCGTGAATCTTTGGCGAGCCTTAGTAAGTGCATTTCCCCGCCTAACACTCCCAGTTCGCCATTTCGGTTGCAACGCCCTGCCACCTGAATGATCGAATCAAGGGGTCCGAAATCCCGATAAACTCTACAAAAGCTAATATCGACTCCGGCTTCAATGAGCTGTGTGGAGACCAGGATCACACGTTCATGCCCATTCAGAGCTTCCTTGATTCTCTTTATCGTTGCTAAGCGGCAAGCTGGGGCGTGAAGCGTAGTAAGGCAAAAAACCGTGAATTCCCCCTCGTATTGTGCTTTTATCATGCGGTAAAGTTCTACTGCACTGCGCTTTGTATTCATCACGAAAAGCGCATTATCAATGCCTGACAGCTCAAGTTGGCTAACAAATTCTTCCAGTTCGCTGGTCTGCTTATGGATATGTAGTTTAACCCGGTTGAACACAGGATGCCGGAAAAGCTCATCAGGACTGAGCTCAACGTAGC
>VGPI01000264.1 GCA_016875595.1 Candidatus Cloacimonadota bacterium | reverse complement strand
CCGCCGTAGGAAATAAAGGGCAGCGGTATGCCAGTTGCGGGCACCAAGCCGATATTCATCCCGATATTGATAAACGCCTGTAAAACCAGCCAGGCGAATATTCCGGTGGCTGCGATCTTGCGTTCCCGCACTTTGATCTCACCGATCGCCGTGGATAAACGCCAGAAAAACAAGAAAAACAAGAGCAGGATCAACATGCTCCCAAAAAAGCCAAATTCCTCCCCGATCACGGAATAAATGAAGTCCGTATGGTGCTCAGGCAAGAAATTCATATTCTTCTGCGTTCCTTGTAACCAGCCCTTGCCGGTTATCGCTCCCGATCCGACGGCGATCTTGGCTTGGATGATCTGGTATCCTGCACCCAAGGGATCACGCATCGGATCGATAAAAATCAAGATCCGGTTTTGCTGGTATTCTTTCATGCTGTTCCAGACAACGGGCATGATCAAACTGATAAAGACATTGAAGATCACTGCCACCGTGATCGCCACCCAGGAGAGGCGAGCCCGCATCAGCAGATAGATCAGTAACACGATCCAAATGATCAGTACCAGCCAGTAAACCGAGGTGACTATACTGATCACCGGACTAATGATCAAAAGGACATAAAACAGCGGCAGATCAGCAGCGATATACATTGCCAGCAAACTGGCGAAAAAGACCAGAGTCGTGCCAAAATCCGGTTCTATGATGATGAGAATGACCGGCATCAACACGATCCCAAAGCCGAAGATCAACTGCTTCAGTTCACTCAAGTGCTCCTTGGCGAGGATTCTGGAAGCCATCAATATTGTCAAGAGTTTTGCACTTTCGGAGGGTTGCCAATTGATTCCATAGAACACGAACCACCGGTGGGAGTTATTGATCGGTGGGGTGAACAGCACCAGGATCAAAGCTGCCAGATTAAATATGTACAGCGGAATGACCAATGCTTCAAAGATCGGTAGCGGCAGCTTGAGCAGGAGGATGAGCAGCCCAATCAGAAAAGCGGAAAAGAGCAGCTGCTTCCACCAGTAATTCATCGTGGTACTGTATTCTCCCAGCTTGCTGGTGGAGGCGGTGAAGATGGCGATACATCCGCAGAAGATGAGGATCAGCAGTAGCGCTGCCAGAGTAAAATCAAATTTCTTGCGGTTAAGCATCCGAACTGGCTCCGGGTATGGGTGGAGTGGTCATCTCTCCGCCCTCGGGAGCGGACGGATCGGGATCAGCAGCATCCTCCGGCTGGCGGAATTGCGGAGGTATGGTTACAGGTGCTTTGATCACATCATAGTTACCCATGAAAAAGTTGAAGATCTGGTTTGCCACCGGCGCAGAAACCGATCCACCTCCGCCGGCATTCTCCATAAAAACGGTGACCACGATCTCTGGTTGGTCGGTGACAATGAAGCCGGAATACCAGGCATGAGTGAGCTTTCCCATGGGGTTTTCCGCCGAGCCGGTCTTGCTGAAGACCCGCGCTCCCTGCACCTGTACCAGGGTGGCAGTGCCTCCCGGTGAATTACTAACGGCAAACATCCCCTCGTGGATCAATTGCATGGTCGAACTCGAGAAGGGGAGTTTGAAACGCTTAATAGGATCGATCTGATCCTTGGAAAGCCGTCCTCTGCCAAAGGTGCTCTTGAGGAGATGGGGTTGGATCCAATTGCCATGATTGGCGATGGCAGTATAAAAGGCACAGATCTGCAGAGGCGTGACCATAACCTCTCCCTGTCCGATGGATAGGTTCACTTTGTGCCCGGTAATGGAGACATTCCTGCCATAGGTCTTGCGGTACCAATCCACGCTCGGGAAAAAACCCCGCCGTTCATTCGGCAGATCGATCCCCGTCTGAACCGCCAGGCGGTTCTTTAGCGTCCAGCCCTTGAAGTCATCCAGATCGAGACGCATTGACAGGTCATAAAAATAGACGTTGCAGGAATGCTTGATGGCATCCACGAAAGCCATTGACCCGTGACCGGCAGCATGCCAGCAACGGAAAAACCGATTCCCGACCTGCAAACCCCCGACACAGGAAGAGAAGCGGGTGTTGCGATCGATTATTCCTTTGTGAAAGCCCAAAGAACCCGTGACGGGCTTGAATACCGATCCTGGCTGATAAGCGGCATAGATCACCCGATCCAGCATCGGTTTGGCAGGGTCGTTATTCAGTGCAGTCCAATCATCCGTGCTGATTCGCTGCATAAACAGATTGGGATCA
>VGPI01000263.1 GCA_016875595.1 Candidatus Cloacimonadota bacterium | reverse complement strand
AGATCGCAGTATTGCAGTCAACCTGCTTGCCGGAGATCAGGTTAAATCTCTCAATGACAGTGGATTCAGCACCGGGATCAAGCCCATAAAAGACACTTTCCTCGCAGATCCTGCCGGTAACGATGCAAGGCAGATCACCGCTACAGATCAGATAGTCCTTGCCATACAACTCGATCAGATCCGGGATCGTCTGCATCATATCCTCTGGGGTCACCTCTCACTCGGCATTTAAGAATGCCCTGATCACTCGGATGGACGAGATCCATCCGCCATATTTCCACTTCATAAAAGCACTCATATGTTGCGGGGGATTGGTATTGGATGCCATCGCATCCCCGGGACCGAGCGGAGTGATCGTCGTATCATAATAACGATACAGATCAGGAGCGCTCAGGGTGTGATAAAATTCGTGACAGATCACTCCCGTGTTGCTACTGGCGAGAAAGTGCTGTAATTGAAAATTGTAATCATAGACCCGGTTGCCCCGGATAGAGACGTTATAAGTCCAAAGCACCCACCGGTGCGGCCAGAGCAATTCTGCCCAACCGTCAGTCGCACCACGCCCGATGAACTCCACATTATCTACATATCCGTCGTTATCAGCATCGATACTGAGATCAGCCGGAATTTGTGCAGACACGGCATTCACCGCATCCAGCAGGAGGGTATGTTCCCGCGTTCGCCGTGGAGTACCGCAGTTATGGCCATTGGGATTGGGGGAGGCATTGTAGGGCTGGTAGTAGTTACGCGGATTGGGTGACTGCCAGGATACCACGTTGTTGTTCTGAGTTGCCGGATAACGGGTCGTGTTTACCGTCAATTGCCCGTAGACCATCTCCAGGAAATAGTTCTTTTGGGAACTTACTCCAGTATTGAACCAATCGTCATAAGTGACAATGGACTCGTCAAATTCGCTCTCACCGTTGAACCGGATGTAGATCACGATGTTATTGATCGATCCCGTGCTGGGTGCATTTCGCGTCTCCGGAACCGGGAATGTCTCTACCCGTCGTCGGTTATACTCCACTTCACTGATATTGATACCTGGCTCCAATCCAACCGAGCGCGGATCAACCTGTCCCACAATGAGTTCGGACGACACCACCGTGTCTCTGCTCTTAACGGCATAAGAAAAGAACCCGGTTTTTTCGCTCCTGATTATGGTAAAACCATCGGCATCATGTAGCCAGTCATGATACTCGTCGCCACTGGCAAAACAGTTGATTTTCGTTCCATTCGGCTGGGTCACCGTCACCGGAATGTCCCTCAACGGCGCTGCCATCAGCAGCAGGCATCCGGCGAGAATGAGCAGCGCCAGTACCTCCAGCGGGATGAGCTTATTTGTCTCCATTTTATCCTCATCAGCATTATTTATAATGATTCATCCGGAACTGACAGGTCAGAAACGTCAAGCACTTTATCCACCGGTACTGCCCCGGAATGTAGAATTCCCATTCTTTTTCTGCATCTCACTCAAGGTGGCAGATTTACGAAAGCGCTTGACTTATTCTACCGGATCGGCGGTATGTTCCGAAAGTAAAAACAGGAGTTTCTTATCAATAGAATCATGTCATTCTGAGTATCCTGATCATTCTGAGAGGATTGCTCCATGCGCAGGATCATGAGCTTAGCATCCTCACAGAAAACTATCCTTCACTCAGTTTTGAAGAGGATGGCGTCGTTTCCGGCTATGGTGCTGATGTGGTAATCGCCATCCAGAAGATCCTGGGCACCGATCTCACCTATCCACAACTGGCACAAGAAGCCGGCATTTCTCCCTCTTTGCTGAAACCGGTATTAGAACTGATGTTACCGTTTTTTACCTGGCTTTTCCAATCAATAGCGATCCCGACATCGTCGATGCCTGGCGCGGTGCTCTCCAAAACTGCCGGAGTCGGGAGAACGAGAGACCATCAGAGCCCGCTGGGCGATACCTTGATCTGGACTATTGTATAAGTGCTGTTTGTTAGTTCAGTTATTCCTGTACAGGCTGAAATCAGGGTCTTCTGGCTGGGGAAATGTGACTTGACAAAAGCGAAGTATGGAATAGAGTGGTGAAAGACAGCATGAAGCTGGAACGAGGCAGAGAAATAGTCGATCTGCCTTGAGGGAGGATAAGATGCTGAGTGATCTGGAAATAGCCCGGCAGGCAAATCTGAAGCATATCACTGAGATCGCTGCGGTCTTGGGATTAAGTGCTGACGATCTCGATCATT
>VGPI01000262.1 GCA_016875595.1 Candidatus Cloacimonadota bacterium | reverse complement strand
TGAACGGTTATTCGAACCCTTCGTGACCGAAGGAAAATCCCATGGCACCGGGCTGGGACTGGCGATCTGCCGCAAGATCGTCAATGAACACAAGGGTCGCCTGGAATTCCAACCCAATCAGCCCCAGGGCACCCGGTTTGACATCCGCATCCCTCAGTTTCAGGACTGACTTGACGAAATATCTTGCCAAATATCCCGCCGGTAATTCCATGGCTACAAAATCAAGTTCAGGGACGGTTCAAAATGTCAAGAATATGTGATATATGCGGAAAAGGAGCGCAGGTCGGCAATCATCGCAGCCATGCCATGAATGCTGCCAAACGCCGGTTTTACCCCAATCTGCACGAGATGCGCGCCGAGTATAAAGGCATCATCAAGAACTACAAGGTCTGCAGCTCCTGCCTCAAAGCCAATAAAGTAAAGAAAGTAATCTAACTGTTTATCCGATACTGCTTTCGCCTTCAGAATATGCCATCAGGGAGTATTTTGAAGGCTTTTTATTGTCCGATCGGTATGCTGTTGCCAATGAGCTTCAATCGCCTACTATTTAGGCAGGGTCGCTCTCCTAAAGCGACATCTGATACGTAGGTTCGCTCTCCTGCAGCGACCTGACCGATCAAAAAATATAAACCAGAAGGTAACTTATGAACAATGACAAAGAAACAGTCCTGCGCCAGATCAGAGACCGTTATCAGAACGGATTATCGCCCCGCGCCTGTGCCGATTCTGGTGCCTGGCGGCTCAATCCGGACGATGAGGATGATCTCCGCTCCCAGTTTGCCGTTGACCGTGACCGCATTCTTTACAGTGGTGCCTACCGCCGTTATCATGGCAAGACGCAGGTCTTTTCCTTCACCAATCTCATCGATGAGGAGATGACGAACCGCAACCTTCACATCGCCTATGTATCCCAGATCTCGCGCACCATCGGTAAAAACCTCGGACTCAATACCGAGCTCATCGAAGCCATTGCACTTGGTCACGATCTCGGACATGCCCCATTCGGCCATGATGGCGAGAATGCGCTTAGCAAATGCTGCCGGGATCACGGCATCGGCATGTTTCACCACAACATCGAGAGCTTGCACATCGTGGATTGCATCTCCCGCAAAGGCAGGGGCTTGAACCTCACCTTCCAGGTGCGCGACGGCATTATCTCCCACGACGGCGAAGTACACAATACCGTGCTCAGCCCTGACACAACCAAGACCGAAACCGATATCCAGGAATACATCACCCGTCGCAAAGCCGGCGAAAATGTCACCTGGATGCCGGCAACGCTGGAGGGCTGCGTAGTCCGCATCACCGATACCATCGCTTATATCGGACAGGACATCGAGGATGCCATCCGTTACAATATCCTCTCCCGGGATGAATTACCCCGGCAAGTCACTGACCATCTGGGAAACACGAACAGCCAGATCATCGACACGCTGATCAAAAGTGTGATCATCAACAGCTTCGATCAGGACTGGATCGCTTTTGACGCGGAGACCTCGCAGCACCTGCTCGAGCTCAAGAAGTTCAATTACCGCCGGATTTACACCGATGAAAACGTCAAAAAATCCAATGCCATCATCTACCGCACGATGGGCATCCTATTTGACAAATACCTTGAGGACATCCGGACCAACAACGCTGAATCCCGCATCTTCAAACATTTCCTCAACCACAAACACCCCTCCTACCGTGATCGCTTCCAACCCGCTGAGCAAGTGCGCGACTTCATCGCCACCATGACCGACCGCTATTACAATGAAGAGATCAAGGATTATCTCCTGCCCTGGAAGTGGTAAAGATGAACAGACCGGATAAAACCGAGATCACCCGCCTGCTTTCCCTGACGGACAAAGCGGAGATCGCAGCCCTCCACCGCCGTGCCTATGAGATCAAGACCAGCACGATCGGAAAAGTCGTCCACTTCCGCGGCATCGTTGAGATCAGTAATATCTGCACCAAGAATTGCTTTTACTGTGGCATCCGGCGGGACAACGCCAATGTCCAACGCTATCAGATGCAACGAGATGAGATCATCACTGCCTGCCTCTGGGCGCATGAGCAGGGCTACGGCTCCGTCGTCCTCCAGTCCGGCGAAAGACAGGACGACACCTTCAGCGATTTCATCACCGGCATCCTGCAGGAGGTGAGACAGCGCAGCGGGGGAGAACTCGGCTTCACCCTCTCCCTTGGCGAGCAGAGCCCGGAGACCTATCACCGTTGGTTCGA
>VGPI01000261.1 GCA_016875595.1 Candidatus Cloacimonadota bacterium | reverse complement strand
AGATTAAAGCGGAGGTTATGCCCCGGTTCAAAGGAGTAATACTCGCTGCTGCTGGAATTATGGTTCATTTGCATGACTCCGCCGTGTTCCACGATCTGCAGATTGGGCAGGGTTTGAGGTCTGGGTTTGGGGACAATGCGTTCATACACCCGGAAATAGAACTCCCGGTCATAACACAGGATCTCGATCTTATCCGGTTTTCCAATGAGGGTGATATCCGTAGATTCATAGAGATACCAGCCATTGACCGTCGCTGTTTGTTTCAGGTCATAGGTCGTCCGGTTCTTATTGATGATGATTATCACCTGTGGTTTACGCACCTGTACGGTACTGATACTGCGGATCTGTATCGATTCCATGCCATTGACGCTTATGGTCATCGACTTCTCCGGTAAAGCCCGGAAGTAGTAATAATTACCTGCCGCGGTCTTGAGTAATCTCCGGTTTCCCGGATTGACGAATTCGAGCGGTTTATAACGGATATTCTCAGTGGCAGCCAACGCCAGCATACTGATCAAGCTCATCAGGAACACCAGAGCGGTTTTTCTATAGATCATCGGGTCTATTCTCCAAGTTTACAATTCTTCGTCGGGATCGACGATATTAGCCATGAAATGACGGTCATAGCGATCAAAGATAATGACTGCAACCAGTGCCATGAGCAGAATCACGAGACAGATCGCCGCCACAAAGGTATTGTGCCTCTCATAACTGAAAATCCTGCCCTGTCCAACCCCCACGGGACTATCGGGAGAGACCGGCATATCATTATTGGATGCCCAGCGCAGGATGCGCAGGACATGGATGACGGGGACATTCTTCTTTGCCATCAGCATCATCACGCCCTTGGTTTCAAACTCCTTCTCACCCAGGCGGCGATTGATCCCTTCGGGGATCAGACGGGCATTGACATTACTGCCCACATTAGCCAGAGCCCCACCGATATTGACAAAAGCACGATAGCGCATGTCTTCCGGAAGTTGCTCATTATATGCTGATATACGCAGATCGACGTTCTCATCCAGACTCGATGCCAACAGCAACGGGGTGTTATGTCTTAGCATAGCATCACGGAGTGCCTGCACCCCTGAATCGGACAACCCGATCGCCATATCGTCACGACCGCCTAATGATGCGTAGTCACTTTTAAAACCGATCAATCCACGCCGATAAAGGATCGCTTCGATATCCAGCCAGGTCAAGTCCTCCCGGTTTGCCCCATACGAAGATGAACTGAGTGCCACGATTATGCTGGGTTCAAGTTTCAACACTTTGACAGCCGCATACAATGCCAGATTAGCGCCGGGATTGGATCCGGTGATGCCGACAGCTATGTGATCACCTGCCTGGAGATTAAGCTTGACCAGTTCCTGAACCATGACCGCCGCCAGATTGGGATTCAGTGCCGTCTGTTTCTCACTGAGAACGCCCCGGCTGGTGGTGATGGAACTAAGCCGGGTTCCGATCAGACCCGTCCTTAATGGATCATCCAGGAGGTCAAATTCATAGCCACCTGCCGTCAATTCCTGCGAGATCACTTCCAGGAACTGCTGCATCTCAGTGGCAGCTTCTACCTTTTCTTCATAGTAATCAGCTTTGATGTGCACATAACTGCGTTGGGCGATAAAAAACAACCCGACGCTCAGGATCAGGAGTGCGATCAGAGTTTTATTGGATTTTAATGATGGGCGGTACATTTACACCTCCCCCTGAAAAACAACCATCAGGATCAGCCGAACCAGTATAGCAGCGATCAGCATGGTCGAGATCGTCTTGATAAATCCCTGCCGCTCAAACCAGTTAGCGATCAAACCGGGAACGATATACCCGATGGATTGCATCTGCAGTTCCACCAGCGTCACGCCATTGATGATAATGATCCGACTGAGCAAGCCAATAATGAAACCGACCAGGATACTGAGCACCATTCGTCTTTTACCGTAAAGCAGCGTAAATGACCCGATCACCCGGATGATCCCCCAGGTTAAAAGAGCCACGATGAGAGTTCCAATTATCTGATATGGCTTGTCCAGATACATGGCGATATAGCCGGGAACCACGATCCCACCGGCGGAAGCGCCCAGCAACTCACTGAACACCAAGCTGATGATCACGCCCAATCCGACGGCTGCCTGAATAACGGTATCTACCACATTCAGCTCCTTGTTTGCTTTAATGATTGCATCTTATGCCGGAAATGCGCTACGATCTGAGCGCCATACTTGACCTCACCGGCGATATTGCCAA
>VGPI01000260.1 GCA_016875595.1 Candidatus Cloacimonadota bacterium | reverse complement strand
AATGATCTGCCTGTGTGAGCGAGTCACGGCAGGTGAGGTGCGAAAACTGATCCGATCAGGGATAACGGACTTGAATCAGATCAAAGCGATCACCCGTGCCGGCATGGGTCCCTGCGGTGCTAAGACCTGTGAGGTCTTGATCAAAGGACTGCTCAGAGAGGAAGGGATACCCATCGATGCCGTGGTTCCCAATACGAAACGACCTGTTTTCGTGGAAGTGACTCTGGATAAATTTGCCGGTGATAGGTAGGAGGATGGGATGAACAAGAGCTTTGATGTGATCATCATCGGTGCCGGATCGATCGGTCTGCCGGCCGCTTATTACTGCGCGCTGAAGAAACTGAAGGTTTTGGTGATCGATGCGGAGCATGGACCCGGACAACAGAATAACAAAAAGGCGATCGGCGGTGTCCGTGCCACTCATTCCGACTTTGGTAAGATCCATACCTGTTTGAGAAGTATCGAAATCCTCTCCAGTTTTGAACAATTGTATGGTTATGACATCGGTTGGATGTCCAATGGTTACAGTTTCCCGGCTTATGAAGAGCAGGACGAAAAGAAACTGAAAGATCTGATGGTGGTGCAACACCAGTTTGGCTTGAACATCAAGTGGGTGAGTGCAGAGGAATATCAGATACTCGTTCCAGGGATCACGAAAGAGGGCTTGAGAGGAGCTACATACTCACCTGAGGATGGCAGTTGCTCGCCCTTACTGGTGGCAGCGGCTTACTATTTCATGTGTCTGGAGCAGGAAGTGACATTTCAGTGGAATGAACAGGTCACGGGATTCAGACACAATGATCAGACGATCACAGGTGTTGTTACGGACAAGGGTGAATACAGCGCTGGTGAGGTCATCAATTGTCCCGGAAACAATGCCCAAGAGATAGGACAGAAGCTGGGTCTGGATCTGCCCGTATTTCCAGATAATCATGAGGCGGGCATTACAGAGCCGGTGAAACGTTTTTTTGGACCTATGGTCGTTGATATGAGGAAAAGACCGGGCTCGGCAAATTTCTATTTCTATCAGAATCACGAGGGACAAGTGGTATTCTGCATCACACCCGACCCGCCGTTGCTTGGAGTTGACAATCGCTCCACCTCGGAGTTTCTACCCCTTTGCTCCAAAAGAATGCTGGAAGTTTATCCCCGTCTGAGGCATCTCAAAGTCCGGCGTACCTGGCGAGGGCAATATCCCATGACCCCGGATGGCTTCCCTATCGTCGGAAGAAGCCGGGAATATTCCAATCTGATCAATGCCGTGGGGATGTGTGGGCAGGGTTTTATGCTGGGTCCTGGTCTGGGTGAGCTTCTTGCCAGGATCCTGATCGGTCAGAGAGACGAACAAGACCATAAAGTACTATCGAGTTTTGACCCCTATCGTTCATTTATCGGCATGGAAGAATTCAAGTAGAATCGATTTCTAATCAATCTTTACATAGATTGGGATATCTGTCCCACTTAGTGTGGTTTTCAATGCATCTTGCTGCATTACAATAAGATGATAATGCATGATATGGGTTTATAAACCAATTCTTCCATTCGTTAAACTGCGAATAGGTAATCTCGATTGGTCTTTATCTCAGATTTGTATTGACAGAAAGCCAACGCCCGCTTATTAGTTATCTTCGTAATGAAAGTACTACAAGTGATTATCGAAGTGAACTGTGAAAACTCGTTAAACAGTCGGCTAAAGTAATAGAAGTGAATGATTTTAGTGTTTTAAATGTCTGTTGGATGTTCTTAATCCGGCAGAAGTAATTATGAATAAAAAGATAACATATAGGAGATGTTTATGAAAAAGGCACTGTTGTTTGTGTGGCTTGCTGTGATCAGCATAGTACTGATGAATGCTACCATTATTGACGTGCTCAGCTTAAGCGAAACCGACCTGACTGAAGAAGTAATTGCTCAGATAGCTGAAGCTAATCGTGATTATCGTGGTCCTTCCTTCAATTTTTCCAGTATCCCGTATAATCTTCCTGACGCAACGGATATCGCTGGCGATAATCGTTTTAATGAGGATAGCCCATGGGTGAAGGATTTTAGCAGACATATCAACAATCCTGGTGGTGGTCCTCTGTACCTTTACTGGAGTACTCCGCAGCATTTTGTGATCAGCCGGCCTGACCCTGATGCTAATCCATTACAACTCCGGTTTGTTCCACAACCGCAGCATTGGAATGGTAATGAATTGATGATCCTGACTATTTCGGATGAACCGCTGGATCGTACCGACCGCGCTTTTTTCACG
>VGPI01000259.1 GCA_016875595.1 Candidatus Cloacimonadota bacterium | reverse complement strand
CGGATTCACTGTTTGAAGTCAAGACCGAGCTGGAAGGGCAACGCCTCCAGGTGGGAACTGCCTTCACCGTCAACCACCGGCTGGGGATCGGGATCAGTTATGCCTTCAAATCCACCCTCGACCGCATTGGTGACCAGAAGACCGTTCATGGCGTCAATACCACGGAAACCGCCATCGATGGCAAGTTCATCCTGCCATCCGAACTCCGGGTGGGCTTTTGTTACATACCCCGCAACGTCATGCGTACCACCTTCAACTTAGATGTGGAGAAAGTCGCCTGGTCGAATGTCAATCCTGCTTATGAGGACGTTTACAACTTCTACGTGGGCACTGAGCATCACGTGGAAAACCGACTGCCTTTACGTATTGGCTTCCAGTCCGTGAATACCTATCACTCCTATGTGGAGAGCCGGGTCATGGACGGCAATCCGGTGGACATCATCTTCGCCCGCAAGATCATCACTCCGATGTTTTCCATTGGCAGTGGCGCCGAGATCATGAAGAACCTCTCCTGGGATATCGGCTTCGGCTATGCCTGGCGCAGTTATGAGGCATTAGACCTCTTCCGTGACCGCTATTACAATTATCCCCAACTCTGGGTCAATCCCCAATACATCAACCTCAAAGACCGTGGCTGGGACAACCCGGACAAGGTGAAGGAAAGCTTTGTAACCATCTCCACCGGAATAACGCTTACGTGGTAATGCTATGAAGACATATATCGTACTGTTCCTGACCGTTCTGGCACTTGCCTGGACTGGTCTCTGTCATGCGGAAGACCTCCGTCTGGACATCGTCTTTTCCAATGATGTCCATGGCGGGATCGACCGGGCGCAGGCTACCTTTATCAATCCCAATTTCCCGCCCCAACTGGGAGGCGGGGGCTCTGCTGCCACGCTGATCCAGTATGCCCGTTCCCACTCCAATGCAAAGCGGCAACTGCTGCTTCTGGACGCCGGTGATTTCTTTCAGGGACGGCCAGTGGGCTCGGTGACCAAGGGTGTGGCAGTGATCGAATATATGAACGCCATCGGCTATGATGCCATGACCATCGGTAATCACGAATACGACATCCCGGAAGATGAACTGATCGAGACCCTGAGCCTGGCAAGATTCCCTATCCTGAGTGCTAATATCGTACGTCGAGATACCGGCGAGCGACCGGATTACCTGAAACCTTACATCATTTTGGAACGCATGGGAATGCGCATCGCCATCATCGGTTTCAGTACCACAGATACCGAAAAGATGAGCTTCCCGGAGTATATCAAGAACCTGAAGTTCCTCGATGAGAAGGAGACCCTGACCAAATACATCAATATCGTACGTAACCAGGAAAAAGCCGATCTCGTTATCGTACTCGGGCATGCCGGTCTCCCCTATGATCCGCCGGCGGTCTATCAAAGCCGCTATGATCAAATGGGCAACCGCATTCAGGAACAGCGCTATGCCGCCTGGGGCTGGGATGCGCAGGAGATCGCCCGGGAGGTGGAAGGGATCGATCTGTTTATTGGCGGTCACATGCATCGAGGCTTTGGCGAGCCCTGGGTGGATCCCGTTACGCATACCCTCGTGATCCAGGGCTATGCCTACGGCTCCAATCTCGGCTGGCTCACGCTCACCATCGATCCTAAGACCAAAACCATCACCGGTTATGAAAAGCCCGCCATCCGGGAAGGACTGTTAGTCACTCTCTTTGAAGATCAGTTCATCCCCGATGTAGAGCTTGGCAGGACCATAGCCGCACAGGTCGCCATCGCCGAAGAAGGCATGGATGAAATCATCGGTGAAGCTTCGATTCATCTATCCCGAACCAATATCGACGCTCAGAGTTTGATGGGCAATACTGTCGCTGAAGCCATGCGTTCCCAGACCGGAGCGGACTTTGCTTTTATCAATCTCGGTGGTATCCGCGCTGAGATCAAGGCGGGACCGGTCACCTACCGCGATGTCTTTAATGTCATGCCCTTTGACAACATGGTCGTCAGTTTCACCTGCAGCGGTGAGTTCCTCCGGCGCATCATCGAGACCCGCGTTGCCGATGCCCGGGCCGGGCTCATCGTCTCCGGTGTAAACGTTATTTACACCAAGAAGCGTAAGAACTTCGACCGCGTTACCTCGCTTTATATCGGTGGCAAACCCTGGGATCCCGGCAAGACCTACACCATTACCACCACCGACTTCCTGATGCAGGGGAACGCTGGACTGACTCTGTTGATGCAGGTTCCGGAAGAGGATATCATCTATAATCAGGTCAACCTGCGCGATGCCATTGTCAATTACTTCAAACGCCACAGCCCGATCC
>VGPI01000258.1 GCA_016875595.1 Candidatus Cloacimonadota bacterium | reverse complement strand
TCGATGGTGAGGACCATATTCAACCCATTGACCGGTGGGATCATTTTCTCCAGCCGGAAGAGGTTCAAGCTCCTGCCCTGCGCATCAACCTGCACGATCTCTCTACCGTCTTTACCGCTCAGTAGTACTTCATAATAGCGTTCCAGCCCGGTCTTGCCGATATGGCTGTTGAGTGAATAACCCTCATTCCGATAGTTCTGGTATTCGCTTTCATTTATTCTGCCGACGTATCCGGTGAAATGATTGGGATAATGGTAATGGCGGGTGGATCCGATCCGGAAGTTCAACTCGGGAAAGTAATTCAGACCCTCCGAGATCGCCAGAACCATCTCATAGGGAATGTTATCACTGACCAGGATCTCCTCATAGGTGCGAAAGCGGTTTTGCTCCACCATTGATCGCAGATCGCTTTCGGGGATCTCAAAATAGCGGTTCAGGAGCGCTGCCAGAGCGGGCAGGTTCTTGATCTTACCCGAAGTCAGATAGAGATTGTGGGATGGGATGTTGGTTACGATCGGGCGATACTTGTGATCATAGATCTCACCCCGGGTGGCAGTCAGGCGGCGCAGGCGGACGAAATTACTCTCCGCTATCTGCTGATAGTATTTCCCTTGCACCACTTGCAGCCGGAAGATGGCGACAAACAGCGTGACAAACAGGATCCCCAACAAGATCCGGAAAAGCTTGACCGGAGTCAGTTCAATCATGGGAAATGATCACTCTTAACCGGGACAGGAACTGCATTACCCAAAACACCCCGAAGCTGAACAGCAGATTGTAAGCCAGACCTATGGCTCCGGCGCTGACCAACACTCCATCAAAACCATTGAGCAGACCCAAGGCAAGAAGGCTGATCAGAGCATAAACCAGGTTTGACACTCCGATGGCGATAATCATGGCAATAACACTATCCGCCTCAAACGGTTGCCGTATGATATCGATCAGAATACCGATGGTGACGAAGATGAGAGCATGTAAACCAAAAGTTTCCGGCGCCATCACGTCGAACATCAAACCGATGCCAAAGGCGACCGAGATGCCGTTGATAAAGCGCTTCTTCCAGATCGTATAGATCACCCAGGGCAACAGCAAACTCGGCGTTACGTTCCACACTGCGATCCCAGGCACCAGAAATATCTGCAGATATAGAAAAACCAAACCCTGGATCGCTATCCATAAGGTCATGAAAAACATCACATCCTCACTGCCGGTACTCTTCTTCCCGGCGTTCGAGGACAAAGACGTGCTCCAGATTCTCGATCTGGGCGAAAGGGGTGATCTCGGCACTGATAAAGAGGTTATCTCTTGATTCCTGGATGCGCCTGATCCTACCAACCGGAAAACCCTTGGGAAACAGCTTGGACAGGTTGGAGGTGACAATGGTGTCGCCCACGCTGATCTGCGAACTCAGACGGATCATATTCATGAATAATTTACCGTTGATATCCGACTGGAGGATGCCCTGTACACTTGTTGCCTGATCCATGACCGGCAATTGAAACTGCGGATTATTGAGAGGCAATATGACGGAATAAGTATCGGAGACGAGGATGATCTTGCCGATAATGCCGTGGGGGGAGATCACCGGATCATTCACGTTTATCCGGCTGCCCTTTCCCTTGTTGATGATCAGGTTGCGTTCGTGGAAAGCTCCGGAGTAACCGATCAATTCCGCCAGGACAAATCTGGTGCTCTCCATGGCAAAATTGACGGATTGGGCTTGGGTATATTCCTTCAGCCGATTGATCAGTTCCAGGTTGTGCAGTTGATAGCGGGTCATTTCATTCTGCAATGCCATCACTTCGGCTTTAAGTGATTGGGCTGACTGCAATGAACGCACCGAACCCACATAAGGGATGAGGATGGTTCTGCCAAACCATGCTGCCTTGCGCTGACGGCTCTCACCGGTTCCCAGCAGCATCACTATCGCAAACAGGATATAGACAAGGGGGACAAGGTAACGTTTCAGCACCTTTAATCTCCTGTTGCCATGGCAGGCACCGCCTACCCGATCAATCCTCGATACGCTTGATCAATACTTCCCGATAGCGGTCAATGTCATCCAAAACCTTGCCCGCGCCTTTCACCACGCATTCCAAAGGATCCGGAACCACATGCACCGGCAGATCGACAACCTTGCGGATCTTTTCATCCAATCCCTTGAGCAGAGCACCTCCACCGGTCAGGAAGATACCGCGCTCGGCAATATCTGCGGAGAGCTCCGGTGCGGTCTTTTCAAACAGACGCTTAATGGCATCGATCATGGCGCTGACCGTCTCGGAGATGGCTTCCCTGATTTCTTCGGAAGAGATCTTGATTGTAACTGGATACCCTGATACAATG
>VGPI01000257.1 GCA_016875595.1 Candidatus Cloacimonadota bacterium | reverse complement strand
GCGGCGGTTCAGTATCTGCCGATTATCCTCTTTATTGGCAATGGTATAGATATTAATTCGGCTAAGGATATGTCGCTGTTCGAGGTCGTTCAATTCCGTTTTATCGATCCGGGTACGGTCTTTGGTCGAGAAGATGAGGTATGCTCTGCCGTTGATCCTGCCTTCATCCCGCTTCAGAAATTCATAGCGTTTGACAAAGGTCTCGTAGTATCCGTTATCTTCAAATATGGCAATGGTTTGATCGGATGTAATGTACTTGTCAATAGCCGTTCTGGTGATCAGTGGCAGGATCAGTTCGGTCGTTGTGATCAGCATCAGGATCAGGAAGGAGACGATCACCATCCATTTGTAGGGCTTCAGATAGCGCAACAACCGAGCATAAAGCCGGCGATCATAGATCTTGCCCTGAATATCATCCTGCGCCCAGTTCCCGCCCCCACCCTGTCCGTGCATCATTGTGATTCTCCATCGAGGCGGGCGCGGATTTTTTGCTTCTCGACCAGGTCGCAATAGATGCCTTCCTGGGAGATCAGATCACGGTGGTTACCGCTTTCGGCGATGACGCCGTGGTGGATGACGATGATGTTGTCGGCATGCTGCAGAGAGGAGATCCGGTGGGCGATGATGATCGTGGTCAGGTCTTTACGGATCTCGATCAGCCGTTCCAGGATGTATCTTTCCGTCTTGGTATCGACCGCCGATAGCGCATCATCCAGGATCAGCATCCGCGGCGAGGTCAGAAGTGCCCGGGCAATTGCCACGCGTTGTTTCTGCCCGCCGGAAAGCGTCATACCCCGTTCTCCCACCATGGTTTCGAATTGGTTGTCAAACTCCATCACTTCATCATAGATCTGAGCCAGGTGCGCTGCCTCAAGGACCTCGGCGTCCGTTGCCTGCGGTTTGCCCAGACGTATGTTGTTGGCGATCGTATCGGAAAAGAGGAAGATGTCCTGAGGCACCATGATCAGATCGCGCCGCAGCACGTTCAGGGGAATGGTTCGCAGTTCATGTCCATCGATGAACACCGTCTGCGGCGGTGGCTCATAGATCCGGGTCAGCAGTTCGATCAGCGTTGTCTTTCCGCAACCGGTCTGTCCGACCACGGCAAGGGTCTTGCCACCTTCCATATTGACGGAGATGCCCTTGAATACCGGATCCAGGTCTTCACGATAGGCAAAAGACAGGTTCCGGATCCCGATATTGCCTTCCAATCGCTTGATCCGCGGATCGGCAGCGCTGTCATCGATCTCCGGCATCTGCGCAAAAATCGCATTCAAGCGCTTCATCGACGCCGTTCCCCGCTGATACATATCCACGATCCAGCCGATAGCGATCATGGGCCAGACCAGCATTCCCAGATACTGGAAGAAGGCAATGAACCCACCCAGCGAGATATCACCGCGGATGGCAGCCCGACCTCCGAAATAGAGCGTGATGATGATGCTCAAACTTACGATGTAACCCATGAACGGACGAAACACTCCGGAGAGTTGAGCCATTTTGATATTTTGCTTCACATAGTCCAGTGAGACCTCATCCACCTTGGTCAATTCTTCCTTTTCCTGCACGAATGCCTTGACCACCCGGATGCCGGAAATGCTTTCCTGCACCTTTCCGGAAAGAGTGGCAAACGACTCCTGGACTTTGGCAAACATCCGGTGCATCTTCTTGCCAAAATAGGCAATTGTGAACGATAATACCGGCAGAGGGATCACCGCCAGCAGCGTCAGCCGCCAATTGATCGTGAACATAAAGGCAAAGGTGGCGATCGTCATCAGGATGATGTCCGAGACGATGATAAATCCGATCCCAAAGAGCATCCGCACCGAATTCAAATCATTCGTGGCATGCGCCATCAAGTCGCCGATCTTGCTGCGGTTAAAGTAGTTCTGCGACAGCGTCAGGAGATGGGTATAAAAATCCTCGCGCAGGTGTTTCTCGATCCGGAACGCATTGCCGATCACCAAAACCCGCCAGAAATAACGCAAGACCATGATGCTGAGCGCCAAACCCAACAGGATCAGCCCGATCCACATCAGCCCCCGGTAACCGATCGTCTTTGCCTGCAGATGATCGATCGTGTATTGCATCACCTTCGGGATGGCAAGCTGAACCACATCCACCAGGATCAGGGTCACAATGCCGATACTAATCCGCAGAATGCTCTTTTTCAGGTAGGGGATGACGCTGTCAAATGTCCGCATCTCTCTTAATCGCTTTCCTTTATATTACTATGCAATAAACGTGAACTCCAGTCCGGAAACCCCATTCTCCATCATCGCTGATCGCCTCCATAATTCTGCAAGCCCGTTTTTGTAAAGGAGAATTATCTCCTCCTTGCTTCATTACCTTAGTATAACCTTAGTA
>VGPI01000256.1 GCA_016875595.1 Candidatus Cloacimonadota bacterium | reverse complement strand
TGAACCGCAGGACATGAAACTGATGCGTTACCTCGTCTCCCCCGCCTGGCAGGAATTGATCATTGAACATCCCGGCATGGCGGTTGCCACTCTCACGCTCGTTCGCGACAGCAAAGGCGAATGGCAAATGTATCAGGGCATCTGGGAGAACCTGCCGCTGGAGTGACAACTGCCAATCTGGCAAGCTGTTAGCTGGCTCCGCTCTGCCCTCTCCCTTGTCTGCCTGCCCTGATCAAGCGATTATCCCCCCTTAATCAAGCGTTAATTATTAACGCTTGATTAAGGGGGGATAATCGCTTGATTAACGCTTTGGCTCAAGAATGGCGGGTCAAGAGCGGATCATTGGAGAGAGCCTTTTGCTTTAGCAATAACTTCTTTGACGACAGCGATCAATTCATCGGGCAGGATGGGCTTGTTGAGCAGTCTATTTACGCCGATGGCTTCGCTGTTTTTCCGGACCTCAAATTCGCTGAATCCCGTATAGAGTATGATCGGCAGGTTGCGGATCGACCGGATGATCGTGGCGAGCTTGATCCCGTCCACGTTGGGCATGGTGACGTCGGCGATCGCCAGGTCGATGGCTTCCGGATCGCGGACGTACCATTGCATTGCCTCCGAGCTGTCGGTAAAGGTCTTTACTTCATATCCGGCGGCTGACAGTGCATAGGTAAAGAGCTCAGTGAGCGCCGGTTCGTCATCCACATACAAAATCCGGGCGGGGATAAAGGGATATTCCGGCTTTTCAGGGGGTACCGGCAGCGCTCCGGGCGCACTGATGACCGGCAGATAGATATTGATCGTCGTGCCTTGGCCGGGGTGGCTCTGCACGGCAAGGAAGCCCTGGTAACTGGAGATGATGCCATGCACAATGGACAATCCCAGTCCGGTGCCTTCGCCGGGTGCTTTGGTGCTAAAATAGGGATCAAAGATGCGATCCATGATCTCCGGCGAGATACCGACACCCGTATCGGACACCGAGAAGTGGACATAGTTCGCCCGGATATCGCAATTGGGAATCAACCCAATCAATTCAAATCCGAATGCCTCGGACAAGGACAATGCCAGAACGCCGCCGTGGGGCCGCATCGCGTGGTAGGCATTGGAGGCGAGATTCATCAGGACCTGCTGGATCTCCAAGGGATCTGCCATCACATAGTGAGAGCAATCCAGGGCAGTCCTGATCCGGATGATCGCCGGAATGGACGCCCTGATCATGGGCAAGGCGTCCTCAATGCAATTAGCCAGCAGGCATGGTCGGATGGACTTTTCGGACTGACGGCTGAAGGTGAGGATCTTGCCGATCAAGCTCTTGGCGCGCAAGCAGGCTTTGAGGGCTTCGTCCAGATCATTCAGAGCGAAATAGTGATCGATCTTGCCGGAAGCCAGCGCGATGTATCCGGCGATGATCGTGATGATGTTATTGAAGTCGTGGGCGATCCCGCCAGCCAAGGTGCCGATGGATTCCATCTTCTGGGACTGACGCAGTTTGGATTCCAGGGATTTGAGGTCGGACAGGTCACGGACGATAAAAATGAGTTTATTGGGAAGGCTCTCGGCGTCATAGATCACGGAAGCGCTGAGTAAGACGGGAATTGCGTTGCCGGTGCACGGGATAATATCCAGTTCACGGTTTTTGAGGGAGCCATCCCGGAGCAGATCATCGATCAGTTCGGCAAAGAGATCGGTCCCGGCTGGGCTGGCAAGGTCAAAAATGGTTTTGATGCGCCGTTCAAAGTCAGCACGGGCGCTGAGGGAAAGCGCCCCTACGGGTTGAGGGGGCTGAGAGGGTTGAGAGGGTGCGGTTGGGGAATAGAAGGAAATTGCCCCTACGGATGGACAAGCCGTGCTTATGCAACAGACCAGTTTGACCGCTTCATCGTTGACGCTGAGGATATTGCCGTCCAGATCAGTGACCAGAATCGCCTCCGGGGAGGTGAGGAAGATCTTGCGCATTTGTTCCTCGGCTTCGCGGAGCTTGATCTCGGTCCTGATCCGCTCTTCGATCTGTCTGACCAGATCGACCTTCTGACGGTGCGAGCGTTCAATGAGAATGGCAACATCGGCAAATTCATTGTTCTTATCTGTCAGCGGAGCGATATACCCGGGTTCATTGTCACGCAAACTGGCGGAGATCATCTTGAGCGGCGCCGTGATCCAGTGGTTGAGAATGACGAACTGGATAAAGATAAAGAGCAGGAGAAATCCGAGCGTCCCGATCTGGATCTGCTTGCCGATCAGGCGTAACTCGGACAGATAGGGATTGACGTTGTAGAAGACGACCCAAGCCACGGTATTTCCCTGCCAGTCATTCAGCGGTTTGACGATGCGCGTGTTGAATTGAGTCTGCGTTTCCTCCAGGTCCCGGGGAAAAGT
>VGPI01000255.1 GCA_016875595.1 Candidatus Cloacimonadota bacterium | reverse complement strand
GCTCTATTCGATGTTGCCGGCGGTACTCCAGCCCGAGATCGACACCACTGTCCGCTGGATCGGACTACATGAACCACAGGATGAATTGCAGATATCCCTCCATAATCTGATCAAGGACGGTGGCAGGCATAAGGTTAGCGCTCTAAAGAGCTCTCTGCCCCAAAACTACCCGCTGTACAAGCAGATCGAGATCGCTGAGATCAGCGGATTTATCGAAGTAATCCGCTCCTACTCCAGTAAGATCAAACCCCGGACAGTGAACTACATTGTTCCTGCTTCCGAATACTCCGCAGCGGTGGAATTAACGGTAAAACAGCGGGAAGTGTTGGATGTGATATATCAAGCTGAACCACCTGTTCCCATGGCTGAGATTGCCGGTCGGGTATCCTATTCGTTGATCAAAACGCTGGTCAAAAAGGGCTTGATCAGGATCGAACCACGTCAGGTAAACGCCCGTGCTTTATATTTTCCTCATGCTATCCAATCGCCGAAGGAGATTACTCTCAGCGCTGAGCAAATGACCGCGATAAGCAATATCCTGGGAGCCGGAGAAACAAGCGCACATCTCCTCTACGGCATCACCGGCAGCGGCAAGACCGAGGTCTATATCGAAGTGATCAGGCATTACCTGAAAACGGGCAATTCCACCATCCTGCTCATTCCGGAGATCGCGCTTACACCCCAAATGGTGGAGCGCTTCTTCCATGCCTTTGGTGATATTCTGGCGATCATGCACAGCCAGCTGACCGATCGCGAAAGGTATGAACAGTGGCAACGCATCAGAAACGGTCAATGCCGGATCGTAATCGGAGCCCGTAGTGCCGTCTTTGCTCCGGTACAAAACCTGGGACTGATCATTGTCGATGAGGAACACGAAGCCACTTACAAACAGGATTCCACGCCCCGGTACCATGGACGTGACACTGCTATCGTTCGTGCCCGTCTGGAAAGTGCGCGGATCATTCTCGGCAGTGCCACGCCTGCGTTGGAATCGTACAATAACGCCCTCTCCGGCAGATTCCAGTTGCATAAACTACTTTACCGTCCCCTAAACTCCCGACCCGCTCAGGTCCGTCTGGTCGATCTGAGAGATGAACCGGAGAGGGATCTCCTCTCCACACCCCTGAAAGATGCCATTACCGACAGATTATCCAAAGGCGAACAGATCATCCTCTTCCAAAACCGTCGGGGCTTTGCTTCTTTTGTCCAGTGCCTCAAGTGTGGTTTCCTGCTTCAGTGTCCCAATTGCGAGATCAGTTTATACTATCACCGTGACCACGACCAACTGAACTGCCACTATTGCGATTATAAAGCCCAGCTCCCGCGTAAGTGTCCCAAGTGCGGCAGCTATTCCTTTGCCTATGGCGCTCCGGGTACTCAGAAGGTGGAGCAACTAATCCAGATCTTTTTCCCCACGGCAAAGGTAATGCGTCTCGATTCCGATTCCTCCGGTAAAAAGGATATTTATCAGATCATGTACGACCGCATGAAAAGCCGTGAAATCGATATTCTCCTTGGCACCCAGATGATCTCCAAGGGACTGGATTTTCCCAATGTGACCCTCGTCGGTGTTATCCTCGCCGATGTCTCACTCAATGTTCCCGACTTCCGTGCCAGTGAGCGCACTTTTCAATTGCTCACCCAAGTCGTTGGCCGTTCCGGTCGCGGTGAGAAAAGCGGGCAAGCCATCATCCAGGCATACAATCCCCAGCATTATGCCATCCAATATGCGCTCCGCCAGGATTATGAAAGCTTTGCAGATGAGGAATTGTCCTATCGCCGGCGTCTCTGCTACCCCCCATTCTACCGTCTGGCAAGGATCCTCTTCCAGCACAAGGACGAAGCCGCTCTCAAACGATTGATCACAGACAATCACGGAATCTTTACCCGTACCCCCGATCTCTTCCAACCCGGCCAATTGCTACTTCTGGGTCCTATTCCTTCGCCCCTGCCCAGGATCAATAATCTCTTCCGCTACCAGGTCGTGATCAAAGCCGCTAATGTTGAGATCATGTCCTCCGCCGTTCAATTCCTGATGCGCTCGCTCAAACTGCCAACCACTGTTCAGACCACTGTCGATATCGATCCGACAATGCTAATGTGATACATAACCAATCTTCCCAATATCGGGAGATATAGAATAACCGATGGGACTCAATGTTGGAGTAGAAACCTGCTGAAATCAATGTGAACATTGCCTGGACATAATGATTGGCTAACTTGCTCCAATAATGCAACAATAGCGCTTTGACCTCATTCCCTTGCTCACTGCTTGCCCCTCTTGATCAAGCGATAATCAAGCGTTAATCAAGCGTTAATTATTAACGCTTGATTAAGAGGGGATAATGACTTGATCAAGAGCGGCAAGCAAGGGTGACGTGCAAAT
>VGPI01000254.1 GCA_016875595.1 Candidatus Cloacimonadota bacterium | reverse complement strand
GGTAATAATTTGCCATCCATTCACCCAGACGTAGTAAGGATTCAGAAAAAACAGGCATTTCATCGAGGACTTCGCTTACCGGTTTGATGGCGATGGATTTAGGAAAGGCATCCACCTGATCTCCACAGATACCGACATGTGGTTTCCGATTGAATTCTACGATTAGCCGAGACCCTTTTCTGAGCATGTTTTCGGACGCATAGGTAAACCGCTTGGTGGTCTGTATCGGCAGGAGCACATCGTAGTAGTAAGGCGGAACCATCCCAATCCTCTCTGTAATTAAGCCCTCAAAGTCATCGGGTGCGACTTCCCTGAGGGCTTAAAAGACAAGTTTCAATCCAGAAACCCGATATGATCAAGTGTTATTTTCTAAATGTGATGGAAAATGGATAGATTCTTTTCCCTTTGACGTTGAACCGCCATTTCATGACAATGTTGCGGGCATTGCTGATGAACTCATCGTAGAATTCACCTGATATGGGTCTGATATCCACTGCTCCCATAGTACCATTATCATTGATATAGAGGGTGAACTCAATGGTACCGTGCATCGATTTGACATTGCTGTCTTTTTCAAACTGCGTCACCAACTGTTGCTGTCTGCCCCGAACATTGGTCACGATATTCTGATACTCGCTTTGTACTTCCGGGGGATCGACTGCTGGATCAGGTGGTCTGATCACGGTTACACCTTGCGCTTGAAATTGACCGATGGCAGCAGCGGCCGATGCCGGCCGATCTACCGGTCTGCCCGTTGGTACGAGACGACCCAGATCACCGGCAAAGCGTTGCACTGACCCACCTGGAGGTGCGGTAGTGGTCTGAGTTCCGGGACGCAATTGCCCGGTTGACAGGGGTCCTGCATGTTCGGAACCACCAGGTATGGCAGTGGGATCGAAAGAAGACGCTACTCCGCGGCCAGTACCTGGTCCGGATGGACCACCTGAGCCCGGTCCGGATCCGCGCGGACCACCTTGCTGACCACCATATGTCGCAGCGACAATACCTTCCGCCCGTGTAACAGCAAAGGTTTGTGGTGCAGCCGTCTGGGAAGGATCAAAATCACCGAAGCCGAACTGGGATGCCGCTTGGGAACGTGTGGATCCCGTAGGTCCCGAAGTTGGTGTGCCGGTTACTTGAGCGCTGGTTTGTGCCTGGTTTTGAGGTGGTGTAGGTTGGCCGGACATCTGATCGCTGCCCGTCTTGGGAAACAAATCTGATGTATCAACTTTATGAGCTAAGCGTTCAACGTGCGCTTCAAGAGATTCATCGATATCAAACCGTGGTTTTAGTGCCAGATCATAGACAGCCAAAAAAGCGATCGTCAAAAAACCGACAGCAAGTACCATATTTCGGTTAAACCTTTCAACAGAGGTGAGATCCGCCCGGCGGGAGTATTGACTAATGATCTGTTTCTCTTCTGGAGATAGCAACTTGATCCAAGGCTCCACATACTCAAATCTGACTATCCAGTCAGGAGCAAGAACTATCGTTCCAGTCAGATCATGAGTTAGTTTTAGTTTATTTCCGGACAGCAAGTTTGCAGATTTGAGCGTAGCCATGTCAATTGGTTTTTCATCGCGAAAACACTCAATTTTGAAATTCTCCATTAACTGCATGTAGTACTGACCACTTTGTTCGAAGACGAACAGGTGATTATCCGGGAAACTGGGATCCAGAACTTGCCAGAAGAGGTGTTTATTTGATCCTATATGGAGCTTTTTCTTGAAACCTCGTCCGGGTTTGGCGATATCAAGAGGTTTGCCCTTATAGAATAGTCGTAAGCATAATACTGTCTTTACCATGGCACCCCCTATTTACTTTTGAGCCAATCTTCTTCGAGAGTAGAGAAATATATGTTTTCGAAGTAAGCACCGGCACTGAGTTTGATCAATTCTGTGACATACTGCACAGGTATTTCCTTATCCGCCTGGATCAAGAGACAAGGTTTGAATTTGGTTTTGTCCTTATCCAGGTTAATAATGCGTACCGCTTCATCTTTCATATACTTGAAGATCATTTCCCTTTTAGTCTTGTTGCCTACCAAGTCAGCCAGTGTGCCGGCGTTCAAATTGCTATTGCCCAGCAGGATCCTATCCTGATACAGTTTCACGACGATGGTGACGCCGTTGTCAAGCAATTCGTCATTGGTGATCGTCGGAGGAAAGATCATATTTTCCGGGACTGTAACTCTTTGGGCATCGACCGAGACATTCTTGATCAAGAAGACCAGCATGATAGTCAAAATATCGAGAAGTGATGTTATGGAAAGTCCACCCACATCCGGAAATTTACGGCGGATGGCACGTGAGGATTTTTTCTTAAACATTACATCCTCCCTACTACAAACACAGTTTCAAGGGATTTGTATTTAACATTGTCAAATCCGTTGATCCTGCAGACATCGATGGCTTGGATAAGGGTTTCATACAGAGCGTTATTGTATGAAACGACTTCAATGGTGTCCAAAGAGTTGTTCCGCGAT
>VGPI01000253.1 GCA_016875595.1 Candidatus Cloacimonadota bacterium | reverse complement strand
ATCAGGCATCCACAGTCCATCCACGATGAACTTATACAAGTAATTGCCATTGGGCAGGTTAAAGTCGATCTGATAGATGCCCCCATGATTCTCCAGAGGGATGATCTTCCAGTTTGTGTGGTCACCTGCGATCCCGACCAGGTGTTTTCCCGCCGTAGGTGGCTGATACCGGAATGTGACAGTTGTTAACATATTAGCTACTTAGGATTGTCTTTGGTCTGACTCGTTTACTGGCTGGCTTTGAAGAGCAGGGATGAGATCGTGACAAATGGGTTTTAAGGTATTGACCCGTATAGGACTCCGGGGACTGCATCACTTCTTCCGGGGTACCGCAGGCGATCACCTTGCCACCTTCATCACCACCTTCCGGACCGAGATCAATGATCCAATCGGCGGATTTGATGACATCAAGGTTGTGCTCGATTACGATGACCGTATTACCCATCGCCACCAGTTTTTTTAGCACATCGAGCAGTTTGTTGATGTCGTCAAAGTGCAGTCCCGTAGTTGGTTCGTCCAGGATATAGAGTGTGTTTCCGGTGCTGGTCTTGCTCAATTCCCGTGACAGTTTGATCCGTTGTGCCTCTCCACCGGATAGGGTGGTGGAGGACTGTCCCAGCTTGATATAATCCAAACCCACTTCATGTAAGGTACTGAGTTTCTTGTAGATAGCGGGGATGTTACGAAAGTACTCCAGTCCTTCCTGGACGTCCATATCTAGGACTTCAGCGATGTTTTTACCCTTGTAGCGGACACTTAGTGTTTCGTTGTTGTAGCGTTTTCCCTTACACACTTCACAAGTGACGTAAATATCTGCCATAAAATGCATTTCGATCTGTTTTACGCCAGCGCCTTCGCAGGCTTCGCAGCGTCCGCCCTTGGTATTGAATGAGAAGCGTCCCGGCTTGTAGCCCTTCATTTTAGCAGCGGGCAGTTCGGCAAAAAGCGTCCGGATCGGATCAAAGAGTTTGATATAGGTAGCTGGATTGGAGCGCGGGGTACGCCCAATCGGTTGTTGGTCGATGGCAATGATCTTGTCGATATGTTCTATTCCTTCAATGGCTTGCACGGCACCGACGCGATGGTTTGTGCGATAGAAGTGATTGTGTAGATAGGGATGCAGGGTTTGATTGATCAAGGAACTTTTGCCGGAGCCGGAGACACCGGTGATGCCGACAAAGAGTGCGACCGGTATCTCTATAGTTATATCTTTCAGGTTATTATGCCGTGCACCCCGGATGATGATTTGCCGCTCATCTACCTTGACCCGCTCATCCGGAATGGGAATACATTTCGCTCCGGAGAGATAGGCACCAGTAACGGATTGTTTGCATTTCAGGATCCTATCCAAAGAGCCGGAAGCAACGATCTCGCCGCCATATATACCGGCACGCGGACCGAAATCCACGACCATATCCGCGGTTCGGATCGTCTCTTCATCATGCTCCACCACGATCACCGTATTCCCTAAGTCCCGTAATTGACACAACATATTGACCAGTTTGGCGTTATCCTTCTGATGCAAGCCGATACTGGGCTCATCCAGGATGTACATCACGCCCACTAACTGGCTGCCGATCTGGCTTGCCAGACGGATCCGCTGCACCTCTCCACCAGAAAGCGAGGGCGTCCTGCGTTCCAGACTCAGATAGTGCAAGCCGACATTGATCAGAAAGCCAAGCCGGCTGGTGACTTCTTTCAGGGCTTCGGTGGCGATGATCTTCTGATTGCCCTGCAGCTTGAGCCGGGTAAAGAAATCATAGCCCTGCCGGATGCTCATGGCAGTGATGTCGGCAATGTTTTTTCCCTTGATCAGCACTGCCAGGTTTTCCGGCTTGAGTTTCCTGCCGTTACAATCGGGACAGGGCTTGTCACTGATATACATCAGATAATAGCGACGCATGTCTTCCGAGGTGGTTTCGCGCATCCTTCGCTCCAGTTGTGGGATAAGACCTTCAAACCGGATCATGAATTGACCCGAACCATGAGCGCTTTGCCAGGCGACCTTGAAGCGCTTGCCTTTCGAACCCCAAAGCAGAAGTTGCTTGATCTCATCAGGCAATTCATACCAAGGCGTCTGGAGAGAGAAACTGTAAGCCCGGGCAAGGTTCTTGATGGTATTCATAGTCCAACTGTCCTGTTTGTCCTCCAGTCGTCCCCAAGGAGCTACCACTCCGTCCATTATGGAACGTTCCGGATCGGGAATGATCAGGTCGGGATCGAACTCGAGTTTGTATCCCAGACCGTTGCAGGTCTTGCAGGCACCGATCGGACTATTGAACGAAAAGTGTTGTGGTGAAAGTTCTTCAAAACCAATGTTACAAGTAGAACATGAATTCTGCGTCGATAATAGTATCGTATTGTTTGATTTATCGCCATTACTGACAGAGGCAGGATCAGAATTGATCACTACATCATCCGATCCGGATGACTTGGCATTATTGACTTTAACTGCTTTATTGTCTCCGGTGAGATCATCAAGGAGATCGATC
>VGPI01000252.1 GCA_016875595.1 Candidatus Cloacimonadota bacterium | reverse complement strand
GTGGATCATGCCCGTCATGATGTTCTTCATCTTCAAAGGCATGCCTGCCGGACTGGTGCTGTACTGGACTATCTTCAATATCCTCAGCGTTATCCACCAGTACTACATCCAGAAACACTTCAAAATGAAGGAAGCCCAATGAAAAGCGTCGACATCACCGGCTCATCAGTTTCCCAGATCATTGCCCGTTACGCCCGTGAGAACAACTGCAGTATCGACGACCTCAGATACGAAGTGATCGACAAAGGCACTTCCGGATTCCTCGGCTTTGGCAGGCGACCCGCCACCGTCCGGATCATAATCGAAGGCATCGAAAAACGCATCCGCACCTACATTGAACAGCTCATGCAGAAGCTCCAGGTAAACTGCTCTGCCGTCAAATGCACCATTGATAGGAAAACTGTCTATGTCGAGATCGAGCATCCCGACGACCCCGGCTTCCTCATCGGCAAGAATGGGTCCATGCTGGAGACCCTGCAGTTCATGGTCAATCGCGTGTTTGAACATACCCGTGAGATCGAACGCATCTATCTGGATACCGAAAATTACCGCAAACGCCGGGAGAAGACCTATCTCACACCCTTTATCCCGCTCATCAAACAAGTCAAGACCAGCGGCAAAGCCCTCACCCTCGATCCCCTGCCCGCCCCCGAACGCCGGATCATTCACCACTACATCGAATCCGACTCCTCTTTGCGCACCTTGACCGTGGGCGAAGGCGAAAACAAACGCATCGTCATCTTTTCCGCCAAACAGAACGAGAAGGACGTCATCAAAAAGATTGCTCCGGATACCAGTCAACCCAAAGACCGCCTCAACCGGAAGCGCCGCCCCGGTCCTCCCCGGAAACCGGCTAATAAAACCTCCGCAGCCAAAAAGAAAGACGTCTGATGCCCATCTCCGTCCACAAGATCCTCGCCGGTCGTTATTGGACCGACGCCGGCGCGTTCATGGGCGTTATGCCCCGCGCTATCTGGAGCAAGAAACAGCCCACCGATGAGCGTCACCGTTTCCTCATGTCGCTCAATCTGCTCCTGATCCGCACTCCCGGACGCAATATCCTCGTCGATACCGGCATCGGCAACCGCCTCAGCGACCGCATGAAACAGATCTATAGCCCCGATGAATTCCTCCTGCCGGTCTCCCTCAACGAACTGGGTCTCAAAGATACCGACCTCACCGATGTCATCATGACCCATCTCCATTTTGACCATGCCGGCGGGATCATCACCGGCTTGGGTAACCGCGATGCCCTCACCTTTTCCCGTGCCACCTACTGGATCCAAAAGACCGAATGGGAAATGGCAAAGGAACCGGATGAACTGAACCGCGCCGCTTACAACTTCGAACATCAACTGGCACTGCTGGATCACATCGGCAAAATCAAGCTGATCGAGGGAAACACCGAGATCTGCCCCGGTGTCCGCCTCGTACTGACCGGAGGACACTCCATCGGCTCCCAGATCATCGAGGTCGATGCCGATGACGGATTTTATATCTATGCCGGTGACATCATCCCCACCAAACAGCATCTCCACCTTGCCGTCACTTCCGCTTATGATGTCTCCCGTACCGATACTTTCAAAGCTAAACGCTACATCTACGATAACTTACAGACCCGCAAGGGCTTCCTCCTCCTCGACCACGACAACGACCACTGGGCGATCCATATCGACCACATCGCCTATTGACCACTTGTATCCCCGATCCCGATCCAGCCGTTGATCCATCATCCCCACAGGATATGGGTCGCACCATAGCATATAAACAGAACCACCGTCAAGATGCCATTGAATACAATTTCCCCTTACATGGAACGGTACTTGCGTCCAATTTTATCACTCCCCCGCCGGATCGTCAAATTTTGCTTGGCACCTTGCACAACAGAAGGTTTCTGGCGTACCCATGGGTGATCCTAAACCGGTCAAAGGCAGGTTGGGATGAAACATGACAGCAGATATCCGGCTGTTCTGACACTGTTGATGACCATGGTCAGCGGATGCCTGTCCGCCCAGTTTGCCGGAGGATCGCGCACCGCCTCCGATCCTTATAGGATCACCCCTCCCCGGCTCCGGAAACCGGTGGGCTGATTGGCAATTGTCAACTGTCCAATTGAGGCATATTGCATCTTCCCTATTTGAATGCGTTTATCAAGCGGTTATCCCCCCTTAATCAAGCGTTAATAATTAACGCTTGATTAAGGGGGGATAACCGCTTGATTAAGAGGGGCAAACAAGAGTCCTCCCGGCAAGCTGATCGTCAAGGCAGCCCAGAGAATGCTGCCGGTGCAGGTAATCATCAAGCGAAAAAGCTGCATAAGTCACCTCTTAGTTTCCTTAGAATTCTCCGGAGTACAACAGACAATTGGTGTCATGACCAATTCTGAAAATTGATCTAATATCTCAGAGATGGGGGATTGTATAGTGGGGGATATTGCCTACATCGCCAGGATGAACATATTGGGCACGGCTTCCTTTTCCCAGAAATGGTATTTATTCTCCTGCAGGTGTTTGAGGTGCTTCTTCCAGCGCGCGGG
>VGPI01000251.1 GCA_016875595.1 Candidatus Cloacimonadota bacterium | reverse complement strand
CGGGGGCATTTACGGTTACAACCGCTATCGAAAGAACAGATCGAAGCCCGAATGGAGGCTCGATAAACCAAATATGGGCTCCATCCGCGAAGTGGTGACCGCCACCGGTTCCATCAATCCTTATGTTATGGTCAATGTTGGCACCGAGATCTCGGGCAAGATCCTGAAGATCATGAAGGACTTCAATGCCCCGGTCAAACGCGGCGAGCTACTGGCTATGCTGGATACCGAGATCCTCCAGTCCAATCTGGAGACGGCACAGAATGAGCTGAAACGCGCCAATACCGCAACGGAAGAAGCAAAGTACGATCTCGATCTGCTCCAGGAACTGGTGCGGAAGGAAATGGCTACCGCATACGATCTCAAAAAGGCAGAATTCAAACACGATCAGTCAGTGCAATCCCTCAACAATGCCAAAACCGCTCTGCACCGCGCCCAGAAAAACCTGGAGAACGCCTACATCAAATCCCCCATCGATGGGGTCATCGTTTCCCGCAACGTGGATGAAGGGCAGACCGTGGCTGCTTCGCTCAATGCGCCCACGCTCTTTGTCATTGCCAACAACCTGGAGCAGATGCAGATCACGGCGGATGTGGACGAAGCCGACATCGGCAAGATCAGCGTTGGTTTACCGGTGGAGTTCTCGGTCGATGCCTACAGCGGCAGACCTTTCCGCGGATCGGTCAAGCAGATCCGTCTCAGTCCCAAATCGGAGCAGAACGTCGTAAGCTACAGCGTTATCATCGATGCCCAGAACCCCGACCGCAGATTATTGCCCGGCATGACTGCCAATGTGACCATCGTCGTCAATGCCAAGCAAAACGTCAGGCGCATCCCCGAGCTTGCCATCCGTTTTCGTCCCAGTATGGAGGTCTGGAATCTCTTTGGCATCAAATGGGACGAGGATACTTATGGTCTGGGGGCAATGCGTAATCTGGCACAACAGATGACGCCACCGGACACTACCGCAGCTAAAAGCTTCCCAGCTCCCGGATCACCGGAACGGCAACCAAGCCGCAGCCAAGCTCCTGCCGGAGCCGATACAGCCAGGGCAACCGGGATGGGCAGACGGGGCAGGCCGGACCGACCACCGGCGGGAATGAGCGGTAACGCCCCCAGTCCAGCCGCCGGACCTCCCATGTCCAGCCGGCGTCGGGGCATGGCGATCGTCTGGGTGATGGAAAATGGCGTCCCCAAGGGCAGAGTCATCCAGACCGGCATCTCCGATGGCGCCTATATCGAAGTATTGAGTGGTTTGGAAGATACCGAATCCCTGATCACCGGTGTCATCTACAAAGACCCCAAGCAGATGACAAATCCGATGATGCAGAGTGGTCCCGGCATGGGCAGAAGGTTCTAAGGGGCAGGGAAGCTGTGACTGAACACCTGATCACTACTGAGCACATGACCAAGACCTATGTCATGGGCGATATCCACGTCCATGCCCTGCGCGGGATCGACATAACGATCGACCCAGGTGAATTCATCGCCATCATGGGTGCCAGCGGATCCGGAAAAACCACCTTTATGAACCTGATGGGCTGCCTGGACAAACCCACCGCTGGCTCTTATGTGCTCGACGGTATCGCGGTTCAAGACATCCCCGAAAAAGACCTCGCCCGCATCCGCAACCAGAAGATCGGCTATGTCTTCCAGTCATTTTATCTGCTTCCCCGCACCACTGCAATGGAGAACGTGGAACTTCCGCTGTTATACCGCTCTCACCTTACCGGTCATCGACGCAGGGAAAAAACCCTCGCTGCCCTGCGTACCGTTAGTATCGATGACCGGGCACATCATTTTCCCAATCAATTGTCCGGCGGGCAACAGCAACGTGTCGCCATCGCCCGTGCCATCGTCAACGACCCCGTTTTTCTCCTGGCGGATGAACCCACCGGCAATCTGGACACCCGTACCGGCGTGGAAGTCCTGGCCGTCTTCCAACAACTCCATGCCCTGGGTAAGACGATCATCCTGGTGACGCATGAACATGACATTGCCCAGTATGCCCAACGGTTGATCACGTTCCGGGATGGCAGGATCATCTCGGATATCCCGAACCGGGATCCGCACGATGCCCAGGCGGATCTGGCAAAACTGCCCGTCCTGGACGACGAGGAAGAGGAGGCAGTGTCATGTCCCTGATCGGGATCATCAAAATCGCCATCAAATCACTCACCCGCAATAAAATGCGTACCTTTCTCACCATGCTCGGCATCATCATCGGTGTGGCTGCCGTGATCACCATGCTCGCCATCGGACAAGGCGCCAAGAAGATCGTCGAAGACCAGGTCAACAGCATGGGCACCAACGTCATCGTGATCACTGCCAACTGGTCCAGCAGCCGCAGTAATGTGGCGATGGAAGCCGGAACCGGATCCCTGCTTGAGATTGCCGATGTCGAAGCCATCCGCGAACAGGTGGATGGAGTGCGGTATGCCTCGTCGGTTTACAACTCCTGGGGGCAGCTCAAATATGAAGGACAAAACTGGCGTTCCGGCATTATGGGCGTGGATGTGGACTACTTTTTTATCCGGGATATGATGCCCGCACAGGGCAACCTGTTCT
>VGPI01000250.1 GCA_016875595.1 Candidatus Cloacimonadota bacterium | reverse complement strand
TCCCCGATCACGGTTACGGTCTCCGGAACGGTCAAAGGGACGGGGTGACTGGCTGCGTTCGCTGCTGGCATTGGGATCGGGTTCCGGATTACCGGCTTCACCTTTCATTGCCAATGCGATCTTACCCTTCTCCGTGCCAATGACACGTACGTTGACGATATCGCCCAATTTGACCATATCGCCGGGATGGTTAATACGTGACTGATGCATCTGCGAGACGTGTACCATACCTTCTTTGACGCCGCCCAGAATCTTGACGAAGACGCCATAAGGTTCGATCCGGGTGACTGGTCCCTGGTATTGGGCTCCCATCTCCGGCTCATTGGTGATCCCGTTGATCATGGCACGCGCATTGTCGATGCATTGTTTATCGGGTGACAGGATACGGACGGTACCGTCATCTTCAATGTCGATCTGCACCTTGGTGACTTCAACGATGTGTTTGATCATCTTTCCGCCGGGTCCAATGATCTCACCGATCTTATCGATCGGCACCTTGAATGACTCGATACGAGGAGCGGTCGGAGACAATTCCGGACGTGGATTGGCGATGGTCTCAGCCATGATGTTCAGGATATGCATCCGGGCGTGCAACGATTTCTCCAGGGCAATGGTCATGATCTCGCGGGTAATGCCCTTGATCTTGATATCCATCTGCATAGCCGTGATCCCGTGTTCAGTACCGGTGACCTTGAAATCCATGTCGCCCAGATGATCTTCCAAGCCCATTATATCGGTCAATACGGCATATTTTTCGCCTTCCATGATCAGTCCATTGGCGATCCCCGCCACTGCTGATTTGACCGGAACGCCTGCCGCCATCATTGCTAAGCAACTGCTACACACGGACGCCATTGATGAAGAGCCGTTGGATTCAAGGATATCTGAAACCAGGCGTATGGTATAGGGAAATTCCTCTTTGGACGGCATAACCGGGATCAAAGCCCGTTCCGCCAGGTTACCATGACCCAGTTCCCGTCTTCCGGGAGGACCCATCCTGCCGGCTTCGCCCACACTGAAGGGCGGGAAGTTGTAGTGCAGGTAAAAGTGCTTTTTATACTCAATCTCCAGTCCGTCAATCACTTGCTCGTCACTCCCGCCACCTAAGGTGACCGTTCCCAGGGATTGTGTTTCGCCTCGGGTAAACAGCGCGGAACCATGCACGATCGGCAGGACATCCACTTCGCAGGTGATGGGTCTGATCTCATCCAGGTTCCTGCCATCGGCGCGCACTTTCTCGGTAAGGATCATATCCCGCACAAAACGTCGATAGAGCTCATGATACGCTTCCTTGAGGTAGCGTTCGAGTTCGCCAAAGTTATCCGGATCAGCGTTTTTAAAGTGTTCCAGCATTTGCATTTCGCCCTGATCATAGGCATCCTGACGCTCTTGCTTGCCATGGTTCACAGCCGCCGCTTTGAGTATGTCGCTATACAAAGCTTCCACCTGAGCCATCATATCCTCGGGCACCAGGTCTCTGATCACTTCGATCTTTGGCTTGGCACACTCACGGATAAATTCATGCTGCAGGCTGATCAGTTTCTGGATCTCGGCATGCCCGGCAAAGACGCTGTCGATCATCAGTTGCTCGCTGAGTTCTTTGGCAGCGGATTCAATCATCACGATTGATTCCTTTGACCCCGCCACGCTCAGATTGAGCAGGGACTTCTCATTCAGATCAGGGATTGAAGGATTGATCACGATCTCATCATCGATATAGCCAACCGTTACGCCGGCGATCGGTCCGTCAAAAGGAATATCCGAAATACTCAGAGCCAGGGAGGCTCCAAAGATGGAAAGCACCGCCGCATCATTGATCCCGTCAAAGGACAGGACGTTGATCACGACGTGCACGGCATTGCGAAAACCCTCACCAAAGAGGGGGCGAATGGCACGGTCGGTGAGACGGGCATTCAGCGTGGCATCGGTGGTCGGTTTGGATTCGCGTTTGAAAAAGCCACCGGGGATTTTGCCGGAGGCATACATTTTCTCGATGTAGTCAACGGTGAGAGGAAAGAAATCCTGTCCCGTCGTGGCTTCCTTTGCCATGGTGGCGGTGACCAGAACGCTGGTCTCGCCGTATTTGATAAACACAGAACCGTTGGCTTGTCTTGCCATCCGGCCCGTTTCCACGGTCAATTCTCTCCCGCAGAATTCGAGGCTGCGTTTGACGATATTGAAGTTATGCATTGTTTCTCCTTGTTTGATGCGGGAGAAGAAGCAATAGGCCGAAACGAAGCGTCCGGATCATTTCAGCGTATTGCTCGTTTCTCCCGTACTGGTTAGTTTATTATTGTGCAAGCAGTTGTGCCTGCGCAGCCGGTTTTATCGGGCATAATGAAAAGAGGAGCGGATCAATGGGGATGGAGATCCACTCCTCAACCTGTTCCTGGTCAATCCTCACGGGGAGGATTGCCGATTGTGATGAACCCGGCATCAGAGCCGGAAACAATCACTGTCATGTGTGATAAAGGCAGTTTATTTTCTGATCCCCAGCGCCTTGATCAGTTCACGGTAAGCATTGATATCCTTACGCGCTATGTAATCCAACAAACGGCGCCGTTGACCGATCAACTTCAAAAGTCCGCGACGGGTGGAAAAGTCCTTGGGATGCATCTTCAA
>VGPI01000249.1 GCA_016875595.1 Candidatus Cloacimonadota bacterium | reverse complement strand
TCACCACATCATTGACCTGAGTAAGCAGTACAAGGACGATATCCTGGGCTATTTTTGTTCCACCTACCTCGCCGGCAAGACGCCCAATCCCTGCGTCTTCTGCAATCAGAGGATGAAATTTGGCTTGCTCCCCCTCAAAGCGCGGGAAGCCGGCATTGAGTTTGACCATTATGCCACCGGTCATTATGTCAGAACCCGTTTCAACCCAAACAGCGGCAAGTGGGAATTGCTCCGGGCGGCCGATCTGAGCAAGGATCAGTCCTATTTCCTCGTCTTTCTGGCTCAAGAGCGTCTATCGTCAGCGCTCTTTCCCCTCGGCGCCATGCACAAGCAGGAAACCAAAGCCCTGGCAATCTCTCTCGGATTCCCCGAACTGGCACTCAAAAAGGAAAGTCAGGACTTCCTCGAGACTGATGATCATTCCGTCCTCTTTGACACCGGCTCTTTTCGGTCCGGTGATATCGTCGATCCCGCCGGCAAGGTCATCGGTAAACACCATGGCTTGATCCACTATACCATCGGACAGCGCAAAAACCTGGGCATCAGTGGTCAAAGCGAACCATACTACGTTACCGGCATCGATCAGATCAAAAACCGCCTGTTCGTGGGTCCCAAACCCCTTTTATACAGTGATATACTCAAAGCGACTTCTGCCTCCTGGATCGCCGGAGAACCACCTGACACATCCTTTTCCGCCCAATGCAAGATCCGTCTGCAACACGACCCCGCTCCCTGTGAAGTCAAGATCACGGATGCCGGCTCTTTCAGCGTCCGTTTCCGTGAACCCCAGTTATCCATCACCCCCGGACAGATCGCCGTTGTATATGACGGTGATATCGTCCTGGGCGGTGGGATCATCCTGGATGGATCATGACTGTGACAGGACTGCCCCAGCCCGCCCTCCATTCATCTTATGGTAGTTATCATGTTCGCAGCATGACTGGTATATTCTGCGCACCCTCGATCCAAGTCAGTTGTGTTTAGCGGATTGGAAAACATGAAAAAGCCTGTTCTTCTTGCTTTGTCATGCTTGCTGTTCTTTATCCTCACTGCGAGAAATATCACAGGCAGAGTGACCGCAATCAAGGATGGTGATACGATCGAGCTACTGAGAGACCGAACTACCTACCGCATCCGCCTGGAAGGGATCGACTGCCCGGAGAAGAAACAGCCCTATGGCAACCGGGCAAAACAATTCGTCTCGGATCTGTGTTTTGGCAAGACCGTCACCGCTCGCATCTCGTCGCAGGATCGCTATGGCAGATACCTTGCCTTCATCATCCTCCCCGATGGGCGCAACCTGAATCATGAACTGCTCCGGAACGGTCTGGCATGGCATTACAAGCAATACAGCAAAGACCGTAATCTGGCATCCCTCGAGACGCAGGCACGCCAGCAAAGGATCGGACTTTGGAATGACCGGAATCCCACTCCACCTTGGGAATACCGGCGGCGAAAACGTAAATGAGACCCATTTGCTGATCAATTGATCTTTACCTGCAGTTTTTCCTTACTTTCTTCTCACTTTTACCTCACCTTCGCCTCGAGATCGCCTCGAGTTCCCTTCGAGTACTCGAGGCGATCTCGAGGCGAAGGTGAGATAAAACCGAAGTAAGGCATAATTGGATATACAATTACGGTTTTTGCTCCAGTTCCCTGAGGACTTAATGAACCGTTATCGGATCGTCTCCGGACGATGAAATCAGGGGGATTATCCAACAATTTTCTTGACTTTTTGAAACCCTTGCCAAACAAGGAATAAAAACAGCAAAAGGAGTAAGAACTATGGGCTCAATGGTTGTGCCAAGTATGCTGGACGCTAATTTGAACGGCAAAGTAGTGCTTGTCCGGATGGATCATAACGTGGTCAAAAACGGCAAGATCAAGGATACTATGAGGATCGACGCCACCATCCCCACCCTCATCCACATCTACAAGAAAGGCGGGCTTCCGGTATTGATGACTCATGTCGGCAGACCTTATGACAAAAAGACCGGCATCGTCACGATATCGGAGAAAGAGGCGGTGGAGCCGATCGTTCGTTATCTGGAGTATAAACTGAGATTACACGGGATCATCCCGGAATATAATGGTCTGGAAGGTAAGGGCATCGTGGATCTGGACAGCTTTCATCCGGCAATCGACGAACTCCGCAAGGGCAATTGTGACCTCGTCTATCTACCCAATACCAGGTGGATGGCAGGAGAAGAAAGCAAGGAAGCCGACGCCGAGCATCTGGCGGAACAATTGTCCGCTTTGGGTGATGTCTTTATCAATGACGCCTTCGGCTCCTGGCAAGCCCATGTCTCGACCTTTCACCTGGCAAAGAAACTGCCCGCTTATGCCGGTCTGTTGATGCTCAAGGAAATTGAACACCTGCAAACGTTGTTTGAACCGAAACGACCGCTGGTGTCTGTGGTGGCAGGGGCAAAATTTGATACGAAGATCGGACCGCTCTCTGCTTTGATCCGGATGTCCGATCACCTGATTCTGGGCGGTGTCCTGTATAATGCTTACCTCTGCGTCAAATACGGCATCCGGATCAAAGGGATCGGCGCCGATGATCTGGCTCTGGCAAAAGAGTTTATGGAAAAAAGTGGGGAACACATCCCCAAGATCGTGGAACTGCCCTTCGTGATA
>VGPI01000248.1 GCA_016875595.1 Candidatus Cloacimonadota bacterium | reverse complement strand
CTCCCTTAGTTAATAAACATTACGGAAAATGTATTTCGTTTCCCAATCTGTGGATTCGGCTCTTTCGTCAAGTGAATTATCGTTGGCTCTGGCTCTACCGGTCAGCTCTTGGCGGCTGGATGCGGTTCCTGCTTGAAACCGATGGACTTATTATCCTGCTGACCAAAGACCTTGATCTCGCCAAACTGCTTCTCAAATGCTTCGATATTCTTCTCCAGGATCTGGAGCAATTGCTTGGCATGCTGGGGAGTGGCTACTACCCGGGTAAAAATCTTGGCGTCCGGTATTCCGGGCAGCATCCTGCCAAAGTCGATCACAAACTCAGAAGGGGAATTGGTAACGACAAAGAAATTGGCATAGATCCCTTCACCGACCTTTTCATCGATCTTGATATTGATCTGATTGGGTGGTTGCTGGTTCATAAATGTTTCTCCTTTATATGATTACAATAATTTCTGACTGATCGGGATAAACATTCCGTTATGAGTGATTCTGTCAATCAGTTTCCGATAATGCGGGGATTGCCGGCATAGCTCAGCCGGTGCAATGATGATCAATCTCTCTCTGGTGCGGCTTACTGAGACATTCAGCTTCCGGTCGATCTGGTGATCGGAGGAGAGGGATTCGATCAATCTGATATCGCTCGGATGATTCAGCGGTATTGATATGATGATGTTGCTGCGCTCCGAGCCCTGGAATCTCTCCACGGTATCAATGGTCAGGTCTTGCCAGGGCGGGTCGATCTGGCTTCGGATGGCGTTGATTTGAGCCCGGAAGGGAGCAATGATACCCAGGTCGGTCTCGGGATTTACCAAAATGTGATGCTGGACAAAGGTCTCGATCACCTGACGGATGATCCGGATATGCAGATAGTCGATATGTTTGATCTGTGCCGGAGGTGTATCGATCCAGACAACCCTATGATTGAGGATAACGCTTTCAGCTCCGGTTAGTGGCAAGGGATCTTGCTGCCGGTCGCTACCACAGACCAGACGGTTTTGGTAAAATTCATTGATCAATTCGGCGATCTGGCTATGCATGCGATAATGCCAGGTGAGGATAGTCCAGCTCCGATGCCAGTTATTGCGGATACAGAGGCGGATCAGGCGTTCGAACAACGATTGGTTGTAGGCGTCAAACTCCAGATCCTTCAGAACAGCGGAGGTAAATCCATAAGGGATGGGGGATTGCACCACAATACTGGGCAATTGGTTTTGGTCACCGATCAGGACGGTCTTGGGGATTCGCGCAGCAATACCGAGGATGGAGCTCTCGATGATCTGCGATGCCTCGTCGATGATGAGTTCATCCACCTGCGAAATACTGGTCAGGTCGTTGAACCATGCCAGGCAACTCTGCACAGTCGAGACCCAGATCCTGTTCTCTTGCAGGATCTGAGTAATCTCATTGAATCGCTTATTCTGTGTCTTGGTCACCAGAAGATTCTCAATAAGGACGGACGAATTGCCCGTGCGAATATAGGGAATGCTTTGCTTGACCAGGTTTTGACAGATCTCATCCACAGCGCGATTGGTAAAGCTCAGAATGATCAATCGTTTTGGTGTATTCTGCCACAGGTGACGGACATAACTGGCTATGAGCTCCGATGTTTTACCCGTTCCGGGCGGACCCTGAACGAGGTAGTAATCCTGATTGTTATCAATTTGATCAATGATCTTTTTCGTACTGTCCGTTCCGGTCTGATCCATAGCCGGATCTGTCAGAGCCGGAGGGTCTATGCCAATGAACACCCTGCGCTTTTGTTCATCTGCCTGCAGGAAGTTCATGAGCCCGGATAGTGGGGCATACAGAGGCGCTTCGAGGATATCCGGTTCTATCGACCAGGTTGAACCCTGATTTATCCGGTAGTCATTGGTGAGCCCACCCCGGATCCTGATCACCACCGCCTGTTGGTCTATGTTTTCAATGCTTCCCCGCATGATCTCCTGTTTATCGACGGATTTGTCAGATTCATAGAGCACGATGAGGTCTCCTTGCCGGAAGTTTGACACATTGGTCTCGCCGGACAGGGAAAACCGGATGCTATCCTTTTTCCAGTCAGTGACTTTGAGCCCCGGAATGATGCCATAAGCATTGATCTTGTCCTGTACCGAGAGCCGCCACAGACCATTGAACCCATAGATCCCTTCGCGTCTGCCGTCATTCGATCCGATCTTGACGTGCCAGATCTCCCGGATGCTGTATTTCACCTGTTCGATCAGCCATTCATACTCATAATCGGTGCAATTGATCAGACGTTCGATCACTTTCCTCACTTTCTCATTGCCAAAGTCATTGCCATAATCGATACTTGATTGCCTGAGCCAGTCGAAAAAGACCTTAGTATCGGTCAGCAGCAGATGTAGCAGCCCGATGATCCGGTTGCGGCACATCAGCAGGTTTTGTTCCTGAACAATCCCTGCCGGTACGTTTCGGATCGGATTTTCCGCATCTTCGGAGTAGAGCAGGGAGCAATGCCCCAGGTTCTGTCTGCCATAGACCTGGCGCACCATCATATAGTATCCCACCACCTGCATCCGGTTCTGGATCCAGATATCATTTTCCTTGGCTTTGCCACTTTTCAATTCCACGATCGAGTATTTCTCACCCCGTTTGTAGAGCACATCGAGCCGTCCCTGCAGACCGTACCGGGGGCAGATGAAACCCGGCTCGATCAGGA
>VGPI01000247.1 GCA_016875595.1 Candidatus Cloacimonadota bacterium | reverse complement strand
GTTGCCCGATGCCGGCGGTGATATCGGGATCATTGACGATCATGAGATGCATTTCGATGATGCTGCGATCATCGTCACCCAGATCATGGGTCTCGAGGGATTGCTCAATTTCAGACAGGGACTGGGTTTGGGCGGAGGAAAACTTGGAGAGCTCACCATCGATCTCAGCGGGAGTTATCGTCTTACGTTGCGGTTCTGCGAGCCGCTCTTTGATGGTCTTGGTTTTACCGATGAATAAGCCGGGATTTGCCACCAATCCTTTGAGTGAGATCATTAGTCCTCGTTGAACTTGGATTTGAAGAGCTCGGTCACTTCATCGAGCAGGTAGGTCTCATCGGCGCCATTGGCAATGAGCAGCAGTTCCGAGCCATATTCAGCTGCCAGCATCATCACACCCATGATGCTCTTGCCGTTTACGCGCTCACCCCAATGTTCGATAAAAAAATCAGATCTGTATTTGGTTGCCGTCCTGACTAACAGCGCTGAGGGGCGGGCATGCAAACCCAGCCGGTTTTCAACCTTTATCGATCGGGTTGTCATTAGTTCCCGGCTGTATCTCCACGCTCTTTTTGAGCATGGATTTTTTGCGGATCTCTTCCTGGACGCGACGGTTGAAGTCCTCGGCAGCGTCATAACCGACATTTTTGAGGATCATATTCATGGCTGCAACTTCCACGATGACGGAGACGGATTTGCCGGGGGAGACGGGAAGATAAATGATGGGGATCTTGACACCCATGTGTTCGGCATAAGTATTGGAAAGACCGATGCGTTCATAATCGAGGTTTTCCTGCCAGGGCATCAATTCGATCTGGAGATCGATGGTCTTGCTCCGGCGTACCCGCTCGATGCCAAACATCTTCTCCACATTGACAAAGCCGACTCCCCGGATCTCCATGAAGTGGCCAAATTCCCTGCCCGACCTGCCGATCAGGTGATCATCAATAAACTTCAATGTGATCAGATCATCACCGACCAAGCTGTGACCGCGGTGAACCAGGTCAAGCGCACATTCGCTTTTGCCGATACCGCTCTTTCCCGTCAGCAGGATCCCCAGTCCGAAAACGTCCACCAGCGTGGCATGGATCGTCTTTTCGAGGGCAAAAACATCCTGCAGATAACGGATCAGATGCTGAACGAGATGGACAGTGGAGAGCCGGGAGGAGAGAATGGCTACCTGCATGTCGTTTGCCAGATGCTCGATGACCGGAGGCAGGGACAGACCCTTGGAGATGATGATGCAGGGCACATCCATCATGAAGAGGTCTTTGATCCGGCTAAACAGGACATCGTCCCGCAGCGTCTGCAAATAACGCACTTCGGTCTCGCCAAAGATCTGGATCCTTCCCGCAGAAAACACTTCCAAATATCCGGACAGGGCTAATCCGGGACGGTTGACGTAGGGCGAGGTTATCTTTTTATTGAGGGTTTCCAACTCGGTGATCAGGGACAACGCCAGATCTTTTTTCCGGGCATTAAAAAACTCGCGAACAGTTATTTCTTTCATTGTTCTCTCATTGGTTACGCGGATCGGAAGGATTCACGGATGATTAGGGGGTTGTTCACGTTGTGTCCATCATTTGTGTATGACATCCGGTTTTGGGTTGATACATTAGGAGGTGTTGATGCAGCACGGATATGGATGAGGGAAGAGCGATTGGACGTCGCTCTTCCCAAAACTTGAGGCGATGAATGGGTTGCGGGTGGGCACGGCATTGCTTTGCTGTATCACACTCATAGGTTTCAATCGGGATGTTTCACAGGATGGGCGAGATAATTACGGCTCAAACAACTTGAAATGTTCATCATCCTTTTTGACCAGGACGTTGATGCTGTCTGATTCTATGTTGCGAAAGATGATGAAATCCTGCTGGACCTCGTTCATTTTATCAAGTGCTTCGGGAACGGACATAATCTCCGGCACGACGCGTTTGGTCTTTATCGTTCTATGATTCTTGGCATTACCGTTGGTGTGTATCGTAGTCGCCCGGGAAAACCCTTCATACTGTTCTTTGAGCGCTTTCTTCTGATGGTCGGTGACCCGGTCTTTCAGTTTTTTGATCTGGTTCTCCATTTTGTCCAGGGCATTATCGATGGACAGATACATGTCCATTTCTTCGGTCTGGCTTTGTAAACTAAATCTGGACGCATGCAAAGAGATCTCACATAGATTTCGGCTGTTTTCCAAAGCGAGAGTAATATGAATAGTGATTATGTGATCGAAGTACTTCTTGAGTTTTAAACACTGGGTTTCGACATAATCCCTGATTGCCTTGGTCAGTTCAAAGTGACGTGCTGTTATGGTGATTTGCATGACGGAGTCCTCCTTGATTATATTTTGTGAATACTGAGTGAGCGAATATCCTCGACTGATTCCATGATCGCTTCAGAGAGCGTGGGATGGGCAAAAACCACTCTTTCGATGTCTTCGGCAGTGGCATTAAAACCGATCAATAAGGCACCCTGGGCGATCAGTTCCGCAGCATGGGGTCCAATGATGTGCATCCCCACCAATTGCTGATTATCAGTGCGGGCAATGGTCTTGACAAAGCCAAAGCTATTGTTCATAGCCACTGCCTTGCCATTGGCGGTAAAGGGGAATCTGCCGGTGATGATCTCACCGTATTGTTCTTTGGCTTCAGATTCGGTCAAACCGACCGAACCCACTTCGGGATACGTAAAGGTGCAACGTGGGAT
>VGPI01000246.1 GCA_016875595.1 Candidatus Cloacimonadota bacterium | reverse complement strand
CATCAGCGGATGCTGAAGGCATTTTGTGCCCTCAGTGCGGGTTGATCCATAAGGATTTGGATAACGATAAAACAAGGGACTTGACTCCCTTGACAAATCTCAGTAAACTCATCTGCATCTGATTTCCGTCTTGGCATATCACCGATTCAGAAATTCTATACATTTTGGGAGTACAACTCCAAATTATACCAATAATACGTCGATGATCTGAAGAACGGAAGAAAGCCAGCATACCAGCATTAGGGGGTGGGATCGAGTTTCACAGTTGATCGAAACAGTGGAGGGTTGCTCGTAGGGGAGAAAAACAATCAGAAAAGTGTTGACAGATAAAAGGCTGTAAAAAGTATGACGTCTCACACTGGTGAATACGCCTGAAACGTATAGCACAAGTCCTAAGAGTTGCAGGGACTTATAGTTCTTTAGGAGGAACAATGTTTCGCTTCGAACGTGGCACTCAGGAAGAGTGTCATGGGGGCGGAATAGCAATATTCCGCCAGCCAATGCCAACAACAATGAGCAGCAAAAAGTGCTCAGGTCATCGGCGGTCCAAACCGCTTGGGGCTGGGGTCTGTCTATTTGCGGCGGCATATTTTTGTCAAACAAGTGGAGGTACCTGTGAGTAAGCAGGAAAATCGTATCCGAATCAAACTTAAGGCCTATGATCACCGATTACTGGATCAGGCGGTGGCTGATATCATCAATAGCACCCGCAATACCGGCGCCAAGATCATCGGTCCCGTACCATTGCCGACGGAGAGGACGATCTATACCATTCTCCGTTCACCGCATGCGGACAAGAAGTCCCAGGATCAATTCCAGATGCTGGTGCACAAACGGCTGATCGATATCGTCAATCCTACTCAACAAACGACGAACCAACTGAAGAAAATGGTCTTGCAGGCGGGTGTCCACGCTGAGATCAAAGCCAATAGCAGGAGTTAGCGATGTTGGGTATCATAGGAAAAAAGATCGGCATGACCCAGATCTTCGATGAGAATGGCAAAGTGACGCCGGTGACGGTGATCCAAGCCGGTCCTTGTCGCGTGGTGGGCAAAAAGACCATGGACAGTCATGGTTATGAAGCTTTGCAGCTGGGTTATGAAGACATCCCTGCCAAACGCGTCAAGAAGCCGATGCGGGTGATGTATGAAAAGAAAGGCAGTCCGAATTACCGCTATCTGCGTGAATTTCGTCCCGGCAACCGGCAAGTGATTGACAATGTCAATGAAGGCGATGAGATCAAAGCCGATTTCTTCAACTTGAATGACAAGGTAAGCGTCACCAGCAATTCCAAGGGTCGGGGCTTCACCGGCGTGGTCAAACGCCATGGTTTTGCGGGCTTTGAACAGTCCCACGGCGTACATGAGTCCTACCGCGGTCCCGGATCAGTTGGTCAGTGTGCCCAGCCCTCTCGTATCTTCAAAGGTATCAAGATGGCTGGACAGCATGGCAATGCGCGGGTCACCGTCAAGCATCTCAAGATCATCCACGTCGATGCCGACAAGGGCTTGATTCTGGTGAAAGGTGCCGTTCCAGGTCATCGTAATTCACTCGTGTTAATCCAGAAAGAACAATAGGACGGGAGCAAATAATGGCAAAAGCAATCAAATTTAATACCCATGGCGACCGAATAGATGAAGTGGTTCTCCCGGACTCCGTATTCGAAGTCGATGTGGATTCGCCTAATGCTCTGTTGCACCAGGTGGTAACAATGTACCTGGGTAATCAGCGGCAGGGCACGGTGCAGAAAAAGAGCCGTTCCATGACTGCTGGCAGCACCCGCAAGCTCTTTAAGCAAAAGGGAACGGGCAATGCACGTATGGGCACCAGACGTACCTGCGTCCGGGTTCACGGTGGCAAGGCATTTGCGATCTTTCCCAAGGACTGGTACCGTAAGATTCCGAAAGGGATGAAACGCCGAGCCCTTCAAGTGGCATTGACCGACCGCGCCAGAGATGGCAGGGTCTTTATCGTGGATCAGATGCAATTCGATAAGCCAGACACCAAGCAAGCGGTGGAGCTGTTGAACAAGATCGTCCCGGGACGGGGACGGAAACTGGTGGTGACGGAAGGTCATCACAAGCCCACGGTCAAATCCTTCAACAACATACCCGATGTGACGACCGACAGAGCAGACGGGCTGTTTGCCTATGAAATCCTGAACAGCAGCTACATCATCCTTACCGGCGACGCTCTGAAGAAAATCGAGGAGGTCTTCGGATCATGATACATCCACGGCAAATACTCATCGCTCCGATGATCACGGAGAAAACCGGTCAGCAAATGCAAAACAACAATACTTATACTTTTAAGGTAAGCATCAACGCCAACAAGATCGAGATCAAAAAAGCGATCGAATCGATCTTTGCGGTCAAGGTGCTCAACATCAATACCATCCGTCTTTTGGGCAAGCCCAAGCGATTGGGGCGTTACTCCGGTAAACGCCCGGATTGGAAAAAGGCGATCGTAACTCTGAGAGCCGGCGACAAGATTGCCGATTTTGAAGTATAAAGAGGTAGAGAAATGGCGATAAAGAAATACAGACCCATCACTTCCACCCTCCGCTTCAAAACCGGTTATACGTTTGAAGAGATCACAACGAGTGACCCGGAAAAGAGTTTGCTCAAACCGATCAAGAAGAGCGGAGGCAGAAACAATCAAGGCCGGATCACCTGCCGTCACCGTGGCGGTGGACATCGCAAGCATTACCGGGTGA
>VGPI01000245.1 GCA_016875595.1 Candidatus Cloacimonadota bacterium | reverse complement strand
TCCGCAAGACCGATACTACTGAAAACGAACATGAGAGAAACTCGTAGGGGCGCTTTCCTTCAGCGCCCCTCCGCAAGACCGATACTACTGAAAACGAACATGAGAGAAACTCGTAGGGGCGCTTTCCCTCAGCGCCCCTCCGCAAGACCGATACTACTGAAAACGAACATGAGAGAAACTCGTAGGGGCGCTTTCCTTCAGCGCCCCTCCGCAAGACCGATACTACTGAAAACGAACATGAGAGAAACTCGTAGGGGCGCTTTCCCTCAGCGCCCTATCCGTTTGTCCGATAATATAATGGAAAACCATCAAGAGAGAAACCGGTGCACTTGCCGGCAGGTGACAAACCTCCGGGGAAGGTCTGGATGAAAAGAAACTGTGTTGTTGTTGCATTGTTCTGTTTGACGGTCGGCTTTTTGTCCGCCATTGAGGTGTCCGGTAACCAGAATGGGATCTGGTCGCCGGTGAACAATCCCTATCAGGTGGTGGGGGATGTGACGGTGCCCGGAGGTATGACGTTGCAACTCCTTCCGGGAGTGATCGTTGAGGTGATGGGTAATTTTCAGATCACCGCTCAGGGAACGCTCCAGGCACAGGGAACGGAAACCGACAGCATTTGTTTCCGCAATGGTCAAGCCGCTCCCAATGCCCTGTGGAAAGGGATCCGGCTGGAAAATACCACGCTGACCAGCCATTTTTCCCGTTGTTACATTGAGAATGGCGAGTATGGGATCAATTCCATCAATTCCCCGGCAGTGATCACCAATTGCCATTTTAACCGGAACAAGAAAGGTATTCAGTCCTATGGGATCGGAGCGGCAAATCCGGCGCCGGTCTCCATCACCTATTGCAGGATCGAATACAGCCAGGAAAATGGGATCTTTATCGCTCAGAACAGCAATGCCGTGGTCAGTAACAATGACATCAGCAACAACGGCGTCAATTCCAGCTTCCGGGCAGCCATCCAGTTGTCCAATCAAGCCGCCGGAGGCAGTAACAGCCCGGTCATTTCCTTCAATCATATCCATCACAACCGCTGGCAGGGGATCACTGCCTGGGATCTGACGGCGTCCAATGCCATCAATCCAATCATCCATGACAACATTATCGAGAATAACTATACCGGCGTCTATCTGCTCAATGCCTCCGGATATCTGCATCACAACATTATCAGCGACAACTTCATCCCGGGCAATATGGACAGCGGGGCAGGAGTGATGGTGAGCGGTGCTATGTCACAGCCCTATTTTGAGAATAATACGATCACCGGTAACTATACGGGTTTTTATATTACCAACAATGCCCGTCCCTGCCTGGGTGACCTGTCCATCTATCACGCCTGGGCGCAGGGTGAAAATACCATCCGGGATAACGTCGATGCCCTGGGCGTGATGCATTCCGTCTATTGCCACCAATATCCCATAAACACCAATATAATCAAGGCGGAGAACAATTGGTGGGACTTCAACGACGCAGCGGGGATCCAGAGTACGGTCAACGACTCGCAGGTCAATCCGGCATTGCCGACGGTGGACTTCAGTCCATTCCTCACCACGCAAGAGCCGTCATATATCTATGCCACCGTCAATTACGACAATCAATTGTCTGTAACGAACCCGCGTTTGCAACTGGTCTCGGAAGCCACCGGCGCTATCCTGGTGGAGTATGAGATCCTGCTTAATCAAACGGTGACCCTGAGTATGGAGCTCGCTGAAGCGGTCTATATCGTGGCGCTGGTGGATGTGGACGGTTCGGACCGGATCCTGTGGGGCGTGTATGGGAACTTGTCTGAGCCGGTGGCGGTGAACATCCCTCCCGGCGAAGCGCTGGAGGCGGATATTTACCTGGAAGGTGCCCAGCCGTGGAGCTATGAGTGGATCAAGGACAGTGTCAATGAGAATGGCACCGTCTATCACCGGGTGCATCATGGGTTCTTTGTTTACGGCTTTGATTACATCGATTGGCTGAGCCGGAGTGGAGATAACATCCTTCTCCTCAAACATACCCGTCCGGATGAACCAGCCGACCATACCTGGCAATTACCGCCGGATAACGTGTGGCTCAAGGTGGACAACCTCGAGGACGGGAACTGGTGGAACCGGCTCGAGATCGTGGATGATGCCGGATCGATACTGACCAGCCGATTCACCTACCGGGAGGCAACCGGGCAGATGGAAACCGTAAACGGCTTTGAGTACCTGTGGGGATATCTTCTTTGGCAGCGGGCATTTACGGGTGAATTCCAGTCACAGGAACTGTATCTCCGGAATGGGTATACAATCAACCGCCGGTATTATTATCAGGATAACCTGCTGGTTTCGGCTTATGAACGCTCCAGGCAGCTCTGGCAAGATGACGGTACCATCTATCCGCTGTTCTCCGGCAACCGCTGGCGGTACTATCAGATGGAACTTCAGCCCCATCCCACTGATCTCGTCTTTCAACTGGATACCACCGATCCGCTGATCACCGGTGTAGCACTCTTCTGGCAGGCACCGGCACTGGGGAGCGGGAACTGGACATCCTATCGCGTGTATGCCAATAATGAGCTGATCGGTTCGGTGCCCATTGGTCAAACCTGGTTCTATCACGATGATGCGCCGGTGGGTACAATCCCCATTCTGCAGTATTGGGTCTGTGCCTTTGATGGGACGGTGGAGTCCGGGTCAACCAATGTCGTGGTCTTCATGTCCACCGGCACGGAGCCGGAAATCCCCGCTCCGG
>VGPI01000244.1 GCA_016875595.1 Candidatus Cloacimonadota bacterium | reverse complement strand
CATGTGGAGGGGTTAGTTTTACTCCCGGTGAACCATTCTTCAGCAGCATGAGATGGCGGTAACTGACTCCATGATGGAAAGATATTCCTTGGGATCCGAGCTCGCGGTTCAGCACATCGACTAAAATATGCGCTTCTTCCGTTGAGATATGACCGGCGGAATGATTCTTGATCTTACCGTCCTGCAAGCAGATGAGGTTACATCTCATCGCCAGATCATCCTCACCGATCTTCACGCCCATGGCAGCACCTTCCAAAACACCACGTCCCTGATAAACAGCACGGACATCATAGCCCAGCACCGCCAGATTTGCCACTTCCGAACCTGGTGGCATATCATCCGGAACGGTTTTGAACTGACCATTTCTACCCATAGCAGCAAGCTTGTCCATATTGGGCTTATTCGCTGCCTGCAAAGGCGTCTTTCCTCCCAGGGAAGCGATCGGATAATCCGACATGCCATCGCCGAGGATGATTATCGCCTTCATGCGTAATGCTCCTTCAGCAGGCGCACGAAAGCATCATAATCCGTTTCCATCTGCTGGACGTATTCCGGCTTGTCCTCCAATCCCATCAGAGATGGAGGCAAAGAAGGATCGAACCCAAGCAGTTTCTGGATCTCTTCGGGGAACTTCGCGGGATGAGCCGTCTCCAAAGACACACACAAACGGCAGGCATCTTCCGGATACGCTTCCAGATATGCCAGCAGTCCAGCCCAACCCACAGCTCCATGTGGTTCCAGAAGCAATTTGTCGTCAATCCAGGCATTTATGATCGTCTGTCTGGTCTGGGCGTCATTGATGCTGATACTCCAGAGTTCCTGACGCATTCTTTTCATATCCGCTTCCTGATGAATGTTGCCCGCTTCATCCATGATGCCGCCATATAAAGCGATCAAACGTGCTACATTGCTGGGATGGCCGACGTTCATGGCGCTGGAGATGCAGTTTCGTGATGGGATGATAATCTCATATTCACCCGTGTCAAGATAATTCGGAAACTCATCATTCTCGTTGGTAGCCACGACATAACGAGACACCGGCAGTCCCATCTCCCGGGCGATCAAACCACCCATGAGATCGCCAAAATTGCCAGAAGGAACGCTGAATACCGCCGGTTCCGGATACTCCGCCAACTGGGAATAAGCCCAGAAGTAATACACGCTCTGGGGCAAAAGGCGGCCGATATTGATGGAATTTGCCGAAGAAAGATCGAGATGCTTCAAAGCAGGATCAGCAAAAGCGCGCTTCACCAGCGCCTGACAATCGTCAAACTTGCCATCGATCGCCACCACACGGACGTTCTTACCCAGCGTGGTCATCTGTTTTCGTTGTCGGGCTGTGACCTCATTCTCGGGGAAGAGAACTAATGCCTGGATATTGTCCAGACCATAGAAGGCATTGGCAATGGCAGATCCGGTGTCACCGGAAGTAGCTGTCAGGATCAACAGTTTGCGCTGTTCCCGCGCCAGATAGTACTGCATCAGCCGACCCATCATCCGGGCGGCAAAATCCTTGAACGAAGCAGTTGGTCCCTGATCCAGACGCATAACATACATCCGGCGTTTGACTGGCTCGAGCGGCACGGCATAATCATAGGCATTATCCACCTGCCGACGGAGATCCTCCGCCGGAATATCATCTGCCATAAACTTATGCAGCACCGTATATGCCAACGTGGGATAATCCATCCTCTTCATTGCTTTCATTTCATCCGGTGTAAACTGAGGTATCGTCTCCGGCATATAAAGCCCACGGTCATCCGCCAGGCCTTTTAAGAGCGCCGTCGGAAAATCTACCAACGATGCGTTGAGATTGGTTGAATAATATCGCATCAAGTACTCCGTTTCAGAATTACTTACGTAGCCGTGCCGAGGATGCTCCACCGGCGGAATAATCCGGAGATTCAATCTTGATCGCTTTTCCGTCCAAAGTTGCCAGTGCTTCATCCAGATCACGGATGATATCATCCGGATGTTCCGCTCCAACACTTAGGCGAATCAGATTGGCAGGAATGGCAGCGGTTTTACGTCCTTCTTCACCCTGTTGTGAATGAGTGGAAATAGCGGGAATAGTGGCTACGGATTTGATCCTGCCAAGGTCAGTGGCACGCCAGATTCTCTGGAATCCGTCAAATACCTTTCGCGCACTCTCCGCACCACCTTTAACCTCAAAGGACATCAGATGCCCATAGCGGTTGACCGGTTTCTGATAGATGTCATCCAATTCCGCATCAACCAAGTACATATACTTTTTGGCGATCGGATGCAGGGGATGTGATTCCAATCCCAGGTAGTTCACCTTATCAATGTGCTTGTGTTGCGCCAGAAATTCAGCCACTTTCATGGTATTGCGGGACATCAGATCCATCTTGGAACGCAGGGTACGGATGTCGTTGATGATCAATGTACACATCTGAGGTGAGAGGTTGGGACCGTAATCCCTTGCCGGCAAGAGCTTCAGATAGGTGCAGAAATCCGCTTTAAGGGCATCGTTATCGACTTTTGCCACCAGATTCTTCCGGGCAATGATCGCTCCAGCAATGCCAAATCCGCTGGAAGTGAGTGACTTTGTAACCGACTGAACGACGATATCGGCACCATATGCCAAAGGACGCATCAGTGCAGGAGTGGCAACCGTCGAATCCACAATGAAGGGAATGCCATACTTATGTGCCAAAGCTGCCACTTTCTCCATGTCAAAGAACGCCAGAGTCGGATTACTGGGCACCTCG
>VGPI01000243.1 GCA_016875595.1 Candidatus Cloacimonadota bacterium | reverse complement strand
TTAGTCCGGGCAAGGGAACAGTGTGCGTAACATCCTGATATGAAGAGGAATAGTCCCGCTGCTGAAGATTTTGCTTGCCAATAAGTCATACCTAAATAGTATATAATCAGAATGGTGGTGACACTACTCATCTTCACCCCATTTAAGGAGATAAAAATGCCGATCAACACGCGAACCGAATATGCCGTCAGGGCGTTGCTGGAGATAATCGACAATAACAATGAGCCGATCTCGGTACGACAGATCAGCGAGACCCAGCGGTTGCCACGCAAATATGTGGAACATCTGCTGGCGAACCTGAAGTCCGCCGGTCTGATCGAGAGTACGACCGGTTCCAAGGGTGGCTATGTCCTCAAAAAGGATCCCTTGCTGATCAAGCTGTATGACGTGGTCAAGGCGGTGGAGGATATTACCTGGGACGTTCGCTGCGGCAATCGCAATCACGACTACTGCATGGGCAATGCCTGCCATCTGACCGGATTTTGGAATGAATTTGGCGACAAACTGGATGCGCTATTGAAGGACTTTTCCTTGAACGATATCCACCGCCTTGTTCTGGCAAAGGGAGTTTCCGGTGCCTGAAGAACGGATCTATCTGGATAATTGCGTGACCACGCGTCCTGCGCCGGAGGTCTTGTCGGCAATGCAGCCCTTTCTGACTGAGGAATTCTGGTATCCCGCCTCCTTTGTCTCCACCGGCGAAAGGATCAGTGCCGTCCTGGATGAATTTCGCACCACCTTTGCCCGGACGATCAATGCCCAGGCATCCGAGATCCACTTCACCGCCGGCGGAACACTGGCAAATAACATTGCCATCAAAGGACTTATCTCGGCTGTTTATACCAGAGGCAAACACATTATCTGCTCCGTGGTGGATTATCCCGACCTGCTTACTAATGCGGCATACTTTGAGAACATGGGCTTTGAGGTTACTTATCTGACGGCTGATAGTGAGGCATTTGTTTCTGCCGATGAACTCAAGAAAGCCATCCGTCCGGACACCCTCCTCTTTATGACCACGGCAGTCAATCACGTAGTAGGTACGATCCAGCCCCTGTCCGACTATGCCCGAGTTCTTGCGGAAGCGGATCATAAGATTTACTATCATGTCGATGCCGGACAGGCATACGGCAAGATGAAACTGGATATGCAGGAGCTCGGGATCGATACGATGGCGGTCAGCGGGCACAAGATCCATGCGCCACAGGGAGTTGGATTCCTGTTTGCCAAGAAAGGTACCAAACTCAGCCAGGTCATCCACGGCGTACGGCGGATCGACAACTTCCAGACCGGAGGGATCAGCGTGGCGCTCATTGCCGGATTTGCCAAGGCGGCGGAGATGCTCTTTGCCGATCTGGAGGGACAGATAAATCACCTTTATGATCTTTCCGGATACCTCCTGGAAAAGTTGGAAGCCAATCTCGACCATATCGAATTGAACGGACCGCGAGGAACAGCACGCGCCTGTCATAACATCAATGTTTCCATCGATTATATCGAAGGCGAAGCGATCGCCATGATGCTCGATCTGGAAGGGATCACCGTTGCCACCGGTAGCGCCTGTGCCTCGCAGGGTCTGCAACCCAACTACATCCTGATGGCAATCGGCAAGAATCACGTCCAGTCGCACGGCTCGATCAAATTAACCCTCAGCCGTTATACTGCCAGGGCACAGATCGACCGCGTAGTGGAAAAACTCACTGCCATTACGCGTGAATTACGCCAGCGCAGTCCCCTCTACCAAGCCGTCATCGCCAAGGAGAGATAAATGCAATACACACAAAAAGTTCTCGATCACTTTATGAAACCCCACAACGTAGGAAAAATGGAAGAGCCCGATGCCTATGCCACCGAGGGCAGTCCCGCCTGTGGCGATCAGGTGACGGTCTATCTGAAAGTCAATAAAGATACGCAGATCATCGATGACATCAGTTTCCTGTCCTATGGCTGCGCTTCCAATATCGCCACTGCCTCCATCATCACCGATCTGGCAAAGGGTAAAACCCTCGATGAGGCAAAGCAGATCACCTGGCGCGATGCCATGGAAGCACTGGACGGATTGCCACCGGTCAAGGTGCATTGCTCCGTCCTGGCTGCCGATACCCTGCAATCCGCCATCTCCAATTACGAGATCGCCAACGGACTCAAAGAGGTACCGGAATTCAGCAAACAGACCATCCTGGACGAACTGAAAAAGATCATCTATCCCAAGGTGGGAGAAGATATCATCACGCTCAAGATGGTCAAGTATGTCGGCTTTTCCAATGGCGAGGTCTTGATCGACCTGAATATCATGTCCTTTGACGAGTGGCGGGAAAACATCGCTGAAGAGATCCGCGAACACCTCCAGAAGTACCCGGATGTCAAGGATATCCAGATCAATTTCCCCTGATATATCAGTCCTATAAAAAGCCAATGAAATATGTAAAATCGGTCAGTCAAGCTCCTGCACATCCAATGAATAGGTAGAGAGCATTGCCTATAAACCGTTAACAGTAAAATGCAAAATTCGCTTATGAATATCCGGACCAGCTACGCTTATGCAACGGATCACCGATGCCGATGACATTCGGTTACTCGAACAAAGTTCTTCTGTTGCATAAACGAAGCTGGTCAGTACGTTACGCTTTGGTATTGTAAGCTGTGAACGGTCGGGTAGATATAACCCGGACTGATCGGCTACACCTCATGCCCGGATTTTTCAACGGTCTTTGGGATTATATTCATCACTCAGTCA
>VGPI01000242.1 GCA_016875595.1 Candidatus Cloacimonadota bacterium | reverse complement strand
GGACTGACAATGCATTAAATTATACCATACAAACCAAATCTCAACAAAAATGGGAGGAAAAATGAACATCGAAGCAAAAGTCAAGAAGATCATAATGGACAAACTCGGTGTAGAAGAAGAGCAAATCGTACCGGAAGCTGAATTTCAGAAAGACCTCCATGCCGATTCACTGGATACGGTGGAATTGGTCATGGCGTTGGAAGAAGAATTCGGTCTGAATATCCCGGATGAGGATCAGGAAAAGATCCGTTCCGTGGGTCAAGCCATCGACTACATCCGCGCCCATACTTGATTGATCGCAGGGAATAAACCCGATCCAAATATGTATCGGGTTTGTTCCCGGGTTTGATCTATCCGCCGCTGGCAGGACTTGAACTGTTCTGATCTAAGCCATAAGAGCTGTTTATGGCTCAGATGAGGACATGGGACTATATTGATTAGAAGTGAGGTATTTATGAAAAGAAGAGTGGTTATCACCGGACTCGGAGCTATTACACCCATAGGCAATACGGTCAGAGATACCTGGGACAATCTGCTCAAAGGCGTATCCGGGATTCGCACTATCAGCTACTTTGATCCGAGTATACTGAATACAAGGATCGCGGCAGAAGTCAGGAACTATAACCCCGAAGAACACTTTGAACACAAAGAGATCAAGAAGATCGACCTCTATGCCCAATATGCCATGATCGCCGCCCGGGAAGCGGTCAATGACTCCGGGTTCAAGAATCATCAATATGATTGCAACCGAACCGGCTGCATCACTGGCTCGGGGATCGGCGGGATCCTGACCTTTGAAGAAGAATGCTCCAAGTATCTGCAAAACGGAGTCCGGCGCATCAGCCCCTTCTTTATTCCCAAGATGATCTCCAATATCGCCGCAGCTTACATCGCCATCGAGCACAATCTCAAAGGTATAAATTTCAATGCCGTCAGCGCCTGTGCCAGTGCCAATCATGCCATTGGCACCGCTTTGCGTTCCATCCAGTATGGCGATGCCGATATCATCGTGACCGGAGGAGCTGAGGCATCGGTTACACCTTTGGCGGTGGGAGGTTTCTCCGCTATGCGCGCCCTGAGCACCCGAAACGATAGTCCGGAAGAAGCATCCCGTCCATTCGACAAAGAACGCGACGGTTTCGTGATGTCCGAAGGTGCAGCGATCCTGGTTCTGGAAGAACTGGAACATGCCTTGAATCGTGGAGCCAAGATCTATGCCGAACTGGTGGGCTACGGCGCTTCCTGTGATGCCTTCCACATCACCGCCCCCGCCGAAGAAGGCGAAGGCAGCAGCCGTGCTTTGATCATGGCTTTGCAAGATGCCGGACTAAAGCCCCAGGACATCCAGTATGTTAATGCACACGGCACTTCCACCCCGCTGAACGACAAGTGCGAGACCCAATCCATCAAAGCTGTCTTTGGTGAACATGCCTACAAGCTGAAGGTCAATTCCACCAAATCCATGGTCGGTCACATGCTGGGCGCTGCCGCTGCCATTGAGGCAATTGCCTGTATCAAGACGATTGAGACCGGCTGGATCCATCCCACCCGCAATCTGACCAATCCTGATCCTGAATGTGATCTGGATTACGTGCCCCACAAGGCGATCGAATGTGAGGTCAAAGCCGCTTTATCCAATTCACTGGGTTTTGGTGGACACAATTCCTCCATTGTGATCCGGAAGTACATCTAAGATGTGAGCACTGATCAAACCTGCCTGTTGGATTGACGGGCAAGCGAGTCCGCTCTGTCCGTCTGATTGAGGTTTGGATGAAAAAGATCATCGCCCGGATTATCGAGTACTTCGGCAGCCGCCAGATCACGGAGCAGTACCCCCGATGGGTCAAGCATCTGCACAATCTGCAAAAAAACATTGACTATGCCTTTCACGATGCAACGCTGTTGCAGGCGGCAATGACGCATAAATCCTATCTCCGGAAGAATTTTAACGACCACAAGATCCCATCTCCATTCGAGCGAATGGAATTCCTGGGTGATTCCATTCTGGGTTTTGTGGTGGCTAAAGAGCTCTTCCAACGCCATCCGGATGAACAGGAAGGCATCCTCTCCAAACTCAAGTCAAAGATCGTCTCCGCCACCTACCTCACGCTCAAAGCCCAACAACTTGATCTGGGAAAGTACATCTTGCTCAGCCCGGAAGAACAGGAATCAGGAGGAGCGGAGAAACCTTCCATCCTGAGCGATGCGATGGAAGCCCTTATTTGTGCGATCTACCTGGATAGCGGGATTGCTATGGCAACACGGTTTATTCGTAATTATGTCCTCAAGGACTATGAGAACGTGGTCACCCGCAATGATCTGGTCAACTACAAAAGCATGTTGCAGGAACATCTGCAATCCCGCAACCAACCGCCTCCCGAATACGTGACTGTGGCTGAGGAAGGACCGGAACACAACAAGCAGTTCATTGTGGACGTCCGCATGGGAAAAAAGACCATGGGCACGGGTAAGGGTGCCAATAAAAAGGCTGCTCACCAGGAGGCGGCGCGCCAGGCGTGTCAGAAACTGGGGATCTGAAGGCGCTGATCTATCCCGTTTTTATCCCTCAGATGGGATGTACGGGACGGTGCATCTTCTGTGATCAGAACAAGATCAGCGGACTTGAACACTTTGATTGGACGGCTGAACTGCCCCGGGTCATTGCTTTTCTCGAGCGAAACCGGTCAAAGCCCAGACAGATCGCTTTCTATGGCGGGAGTTTTACCGGACTGGATATTG
>VGPI01000241.1 GCA_016875595.1 Candidatus Cloacimonadota bacterium | reverse complement strand
CCGCACAATGCAGGCGTCCCGTGCCCTGATTTCCCGATTATCACAGCGGTGATGCAAGGTGGTGGAGTTATAGCCGATAAAAAACGCCGGGTTTGACCCGGCGTTTTTCATTATCTGCTGATCTGATCAGAATCTCTTGAGCGGATCAAGCCAACCGAAGAGATTGACCGGCAGTTGCCCCAGTGAGTGCATCAGACCCACGCGCAACATCACACCACCAAGACTGATGTCCTCGTGAACTGATGAACCTCCCAGATCCCATTCCTCCTCGTCGATGATCAAGCTTGAACTGAAGGGTGGAGTGCATGCCTTGAGATCGAGCCCGATATTAAACTGCCAATTGGGCGAGAGCATATAATGGTAATCGACATTTCCTCTGAAACCTAAGATATTGGCAGCCAGGGAGATATTGTACCCGCCCCAGGTGGAGGTGGTGACAAAACGGTCATAGCCGACTTTGGCACCGAAACTGAGGGCATTCCTGCCGCTCCAGAGCTTCTTGTTAAGTCCCGTATAGGCAGCCACGGTCAAAGCACTGCCGTTTTCCACGCCGGGATTATATTCCACCACAGGGATCCCGAAGTCCACTTCCAGGTCATAGAATAGCTGACGGATGCCGACGATGGGAGCGAGATTGTAAGCAAAGATGAAATTGAATTCCAATTGGGATGTGGCATCACCATTAAAAACTTCACCGACTAAAGGCGCCCAGGACGCTTCCTGAGGAATGTTCATTCCGAATCGGTAACCCATGGCAACGCTGAGATCAATGCCCAGACGGGGGTTTTCCATGATGACCGCACCTTCCACCGGAATTCCGTAGAATGCCTGAACCTGGGATCGGACGTTGCGGTTGCTCTCGTCCCGGTTGTCACCGGTCTGAATGATCCGGGAATAACCCACGATCCTTTTTTGGAGGTCACCGGTGCTGTCTTCATACAACTCCGCGATAAAAAAGCCGTCATCCAGATGTACACCTTCCCGGAAACCGAGTTCGGCACTGAATTTTCGTCCGGGCAGGCGTTCCATGATCTGAGCGCTGAGGGCGAATTCCGGCATTTCCTTCATCCGGACTCCCAGGTTCTTGATCCACGCCTGGACCGCGTTGTACTGGGCATTTTGTTCGACGGTGGTGGGGATCTCCGCGTGTCCAAGCAGGAACATGCTGTAATCCTTGGCTTTGGCTGCATCCGCGGTTCCAATCCCGCTTGCGGTTGCCGATTGCTTCTGGATGAGAGAAACCGTGCCATCGGGTGCGATATAGACCCGGTACCAGAGGATGCCACCTTCGAGCGAATAGGTGAATTCAGTGTTGTTGTAACTCTTTGTGATCGTAGTGATATAAGGCAGGTAAATATATGCCGAACTCATCAGTTTCAGGAGCTGATCTTCAGTAAGTCCGAATTCCCTGCCTTTGAGCCGGGCTACCTGGATCCGTGCCGATTCATCCTCCAGATCGGCTCGGCGTGCCTGCTGGATCTGTGGATCGGAGAGGATACGCTTGACCTCTACCGCGACGGTGCGTTCCAAAACCTCGGCGATGGTATTGGCATTGATCACGCTAAGCTTGTTTGCCTCAATGCGGAAGAGGCGGATCTGTTCCTCGGGAAGGTGATTGTAGTCGAAGCGGGGGACTTTGATATACAGATCGATCATTTTTTCAAAGAAGCCATAGTCAAAATCACCGGTCTGCCGGGCTACACCGCTTAACCAGACCGACTCCACCGAACTCACGGACTTGCGCTCATACTTGCCCTGCTGTGCTGCCAGACCGGCAACTGCCAGGACGATCAAACCAAGGATCACGACTCTTTTCATCATTTTTACCTCCAGGAATCTATTTATATCTAACAAGTATGCATCACTCTGACCGTTCGCACTATCCATTCGCACATGCCCGATCCTGTCAAGCGAAATTACGCTTCGGAAAACCCGATTGAAATTATAAACTGACACCCAAAGCTGCAAGTTGTGACACAAGGGGAAAGTGGGGATAAGGCTTTGATTGGTGGCGAGATACGATGGACTGGTTTTGGAAATGTCCAAGCGCTTATTTGGACGTTTTTGGACTGTTTTGTGACAAGTTTACTGCATATTTGGACGGCGTTTGGACAGGCTTTGGAAAGAGCAGTTGGGTTTTGAAAAAGCGAAGATCAGAAAAACCGCAATTGGAGTGCGATTGTGCCAATCAGGAAAGCTCCGTAATTCCAATCTGAGTCTAAAACCAGAACTGGGTAGTCTATATTAAATGGTTGGAGGATAATCTGTTGCCTGTGGTGGTCGATCTGCACCTTCTTGATGGTGAGACCATCATCAGTCCTTACAACTGCAATTTTACCATCGGTATTTTCCCAACTCTGATCACTCTTGATGACTACGATGTCCTGATGCTGGAGCACAGGCTCCATACTCCTGCCATTTACTTGAAAGACAGTGTATTGCTTGGGATTACCGGGGAGGAATGAGACTGGCAACTGAATCTGACCAACCTGACTCCACTCGTTCTTGATCTCCATGGGCGGTCCGGCAGCTATCTCACCAACTATGGGAAAGGTGATAGACCGAGTAGGATCGAAGTCTTGCTTGTCTATAGGATGCAGGATTGGAGAGATTATAGTGGGGTTTGATGCATCTGGATTGGTTGGGCTTGTTGGTGCTTGATTCGATTGGATCAGCTCTTGAAACTCGTCTTTGGCATACATAGAGCCGTTTCCGGTAAAGAGCCAGTGGAGGTTGATCTGATCT
>VGPI01000240.1 GCA_016875595.1 Candidatus Cloacimonadota bacterium | reverse complement strand
GCCTCGGCAATGGCAAACCCGATCCCCCGGGCTCCGCCGGTTATGACAATCCGTTGATCTATTAGTTCACTATACATAACAACCTCAGTATCAATCTGTTGACCATCTATCAAGTGAGCCCGACCTACTGCAGAGCCACGGGCACGTCACTCAGTTTGTCGAGGTTTAAAACCACGGCATCTTTGTCAATGTTCTTGATCATCCCGCTCAAAACTTTCTGGGGACCAAACTCCACAAAGCGCCGGACACCCTGATCGATCATATATTGCACACATTGCACCCAGCGCACCGGAGAGATGATCTGATCCACCAGTTTGTGCCGGATCTCAATCGGATCGACGGAGGGCAGAGCATCGACATTGGAGACCACCGGAACTAAAGCAGGATTGAGATGAAACCGTTGTAATTCTTCATCCAGCCAGGCACTTGCCTGTCCAATCAGAGGAGTATGGAACGGACCACCGACCACCAAGGGGATCACCCGCTTGGCACCCTTTTCCTTTGCCAGTTCACTTGCCTTTGTTACTCCGGCCTCTGTGCCGGAGATCACGGTCTGGATCGGTGTATTGAAGTTCACCGCTCTTACCAGTCCCTCACTTTCCGCTTCAGCACAAACGGCGATCACATCTGCCTCGCTCAAACCGATGATGGCGGACATGGCAAAGGGAACACCGGCATTGGCGCGGATCATAAACTCCCCGCGTTTGTGCACAAGGTGCATGGCAGCTTTGAGATCCACAACACCGGCAGCAGCCAGCGCGGTAAATTCTCCCAGTGAATGACCGGCGACAAAGTCCGGTTTCAGGATTGTCGGGTCGCTTTCCCCCAGCGTTTTTTGACCCAGATGTTTCCGGAATGCCGATAATGCGCACATACTGTGAAACAGGATGGCGGGCTGGGTGAAGCGGGTTTCTTTGAGCGCTTCTTCCGGTCCACCCATCATGATCGAGCGCAGATCAGTATTGTGTTCCCGGTCAAAATCATCCAGGACTGCCGCCAGGGTGGCATCTTCCGCCAGAAAGTCCTGTGCCATGCCGATATATTGGGCTCCCTGTCCGGGAAATACAAAGGCTGTTTTCATGTTACCTCACTTGTCAAAGGTCACTGCAGGAGTGCGATCCCCACGCTTAATACCGCGCCAGGATACTACCCCAGGTGAGACCTGCTCCAAAAGATGTCAGCAGAATAATATCACCTCGCCGGATCTTGCGCATACGCAATGCTTCATCCATTGCCAGTGGTATCGTTGCCGATGAAGTATTGCCATATTTCTCTATATTGACGATCACCTTGGACATCGGCACCTTCATTTTGTCTGCCAGACCCTCGATGATCCGCAGGTTCGCCTGATGCGGGATCACCCAGTCCACATCCTCTACACTCATATTGTTTCGCTTCAAGACCTCGTCCGAGGAGGCATACATCGAACGGATGGCATTCTTGTAGATCTTATTGCCTTCCATATAGACCGTGTGTTCATTGGCATCAACCGTAGCATGAGAAGCCGGTTTTCGTGATCCGCCGGCGGCTTGAAACAAAATATCTCCTTGGCTGCCATCGGCACAGATGACACTATCAATGATCCGTGAAATGTCGCGTGGATTGGCACGGGAGAGGACTGTCGCACCGGCGCCGTCACCAAATAGAACACAGGTGTTACGGTCATTCCAGTTCGTGATCTTGGTCAAAACTTCCACACCGACCACCAGGATATTGCTGTAAGCGCCGCTTTCGATAAAGGTCTTGGCTATGTCCAACGCATAAATAAATCCCGCACACCCGGCAGACACGTCAAAGGCAGGAATATTCTTGAACCCGAAACGTTTGTGCAGAATGCAGGCGGTCGAGGGAAAGGCATGATCGCCGGAGATAGTGGCACAGATGATGAGTTCGATCTCGTTATATCTAACCGCTGAACTCTCGATGCACCGGGAAGCCGCCTGATATGCCAGATCGCTTGCTGCTTCCTCGGCGGTGGTGATATGCCGTTCAAACATCCCCGTACGGGATCGGATCCACTCGTCGGTGGTATCCACTATCTTTTCCAGATCAAAGTTATTCAGTATCTTGGCAGGCGCAAAACTGCCAAAAGAGGCAAATTTAGCTGCATAACGCGTACTCATGTTGCCAACCTCTCAAAGTAATCTTGGGCGTGTCCGACCAAACCGGACCTGGCAATGCGGGCAGCAAAACCGATGGCATTCTTCATCGCTTTGGCGTTGGATCTGCCATGCGATACAATGCTCATACCGTTCAATCCGACCAGTAAAGCCCCGCCATATTCGGTGTGATCCAGTTTCTTCCTCAGAAATTTGTAAACCGGATAGGACAGGATGGCGCCAAGCTTGGCGATCCAATCCTTGTTGATCTGCTCCTTGAGCAATTCAAAGATCGAGATCGCAACGCCTTCGATGGTCTTGAGCATCACATTCCCGACGAATCCATCGCAGACAATTACGTCCGTGACACCTTTGAGGATGTCCTTACCTTCGATGTTACCGCAAAAATTCAGTTCCTTATCCTGTTGGAGCATGATATGTGCCTGTTTGGTGGTCTGATTACCTTTGGCACTTTCCTCGCCGATGTTGAGCAGCGAGATGCGGGGACGCTCAATCCCAAACAGAAATTGGCAGTACAAACTGCCCATATGTGCAAATTGCAATAGGTTATCCGCCTCACAATCCACATTCGCACCCACATCCAGGATCAATTCCGGATTCTTCTGCGTGGGAAAGGTGACTGCGATGGCAGGGCG
>VGPI01000239.1 GCA_016875595.1 Candidatus Cloacimonadota bacterium | reverse complement strand
AATGGGATCAAATCGCCCTGGAACGTCGGTTCGCCACCAGTCACGGTCACTGCGGTCAGTTTATCTCTGCGGGTCTGGAGAAAATCCCAGAAAACCGCCTCTGGAAGGGGAGTATTGTAGCGTTGAGGATCTACTAACTGTGGATTGTGGCAATAGGGACAGCGGAAATTACATCCCTGGGTAAAGATGATTGCCGATAACTGACCAGGATACTCCAGAAGCGAGAACTTCTGCATCCCGCCAATGATCATTGCAGGGCATTCCTGTCGTCAATCTCGTGGTCAAACGTCTTGCGCATCTTAAATTCTGCTTTTTTACCGTCATTCCATTGGGAAACAGGTCTCAAGTAACCGACGATCCGCGAATAGATCTCTGTACCGTGGCGACAATAGGGGCATTTCGTCTTCTCACCATCCAGGTAACCATGTTCCGGGCAGATACTGAAGGTGGGCGAAAAAGTGAAATAGGGCAGATGATAACGATTACAGATCGTTTTGACGAGTTGCTTGATACTCTCCGGATGCTCCACCCGTTCACCGCCAAAGATATGCAGGACAGTTCCACCAGTGTATTTTTTCTGGAGATCGTCCTGCAGATCAAGGACTTCAAAGATATCAGACGAATAATCGACCGGAAGCTGGGTTGAATTGGTGTAGAATGGTGTGGATCCCTCCAAATTGGCATTGATGATATCTGGGAATTGTTTACGGTCGATCAGGGCAAGACGATAGCTTGTTCCTTCTGCCGGTGTGGCTTCCAGATTATAGTTATTACTGGTCTCCTCCTGGAACTTGACCAATTGATCCCGGATATGATCCATCACCCGCAGGGCAAACTCTTTCCCTCTGCCGCTGCCGATCGTGCAATTCAAGAGGTTCAGGCACGCTTCGTTCATTCCGATGATGCCTATGGTAGAAAAGTGATTCTTCCAGTACTGCTGAAACCGCTCGTGGATCTGTTTCAGATAGAACTTGGTATAGGGGTAAAGACCATTCTGAGTGTAATACTCCAGTACCTTGCGCTTGATCTCCAAGCTGTTTTTAGCGACAACCAGCACTTCGTCAAGCCGGCCGATAAAGTCATCCTCATCATCCGACAAAAAGCCAAGCCGGGGAAGATTGACCGTTACCACACCAATCGATCCGGTTAGCGGATTAGCTCCGAAGAGACCTCCGCCCCGGGCAGCAAGAGTGCGGGTATCGAGACGTAAACGACAACACATCGATCTGGAATCGTCCGGATTGAGGTCGGAATTGACAAAATTGGAAAAATAGGGTAAGCCGTATTTAGCCGTCGCTTCCCAGAGGAAGGACAGGGTGGGATCATTCCAGTCGAAGTCAGCCGTTATGCTGTAAGTGGGAATGGGAAAGGTAAAGACCCTGCCTTTGGCGTCACCTTCGATCATAACCTCCAGAAAGGCACGGTTGATGATTTCTATCTCCGCCTGGAAATCGGAATAGGTCTTATCCTGTGGTTTGCCTCCGATGATAACTGCCTGATCCGCATACGCTTTGGGCGGTTTGAGATCAAGCGTGATGTTGGTGAATGGCGTCTGGAAGCCGACCCGGGTGGGAACGTTGATATTGAACACGAATTCCTGAAGCGCCTGTTTCACTTCCCGATAGGTAAGCCCGTCATAACGGATAAAGGGAGCCAGAAGTGTGTCGAAATTGGAAAATGCCTGTGCGCCGGCAGCTTCGCCCTGAAGGGTGTAAAAGAAGTTTACAATCTGACCCAAGGCACTCCGGAAATGTTTGGCTGGAGAGCTCTCCACTTTACCTTCGGCTCCGCAAAATCCCATCATCAGCATCTGCATCAAATCCCAGCCAACGCAGTAGACAGATAGTAAGCCCAGATCATGAATATGGAACACCCCGTCCACATGTGCCTGACGGATTTCAGGCGGATATATCTTATTCAGCCAGTAGGTTTTACTGACCTCAGCCGAGATATAGTTGTTCAAGCCTTGCAGGGAATACGCCATATTGGAGTTTTCGCTCACCTGCCAATCCAACTTCTCCAGGTACTGGTCGATCAGGTTCACTCCCGCACTGGATACCATTTCGCGGATACGGGCATGCTGATCCCGATAGATGATATAGGATTTGGCGGTCTTTTTATAGGGCGATGCCAATAAGACCTCCTCCACGATGTCCTGTATCTTTTCCACTTCAATGATATCTTCCGCGGTGATCTGCAGTGCCAGATTCAAAACTCTCAGGGTCAGCACCTCAGCAATATCGGGTCCAAATTCACCTGTCGCCAGACCAGCTCTCAGAATAGCCGATCTGATCTTTTCCCGGTCAAAAGACACGGTATAGCCATTGCGTTTTCGGATCTTCGAAAACATCCAATCCTCCCGCTTCAAAAGAAAACGATAGTCCATTATTTATTAGTCAATTACATCGTCAAGCAGAAAACCTGCTTCTGCTAACTCAGCGAACCTATTCGATAAGAAATCAGGAGTTACCAATCTGTCAAGTTAAGAATGAACTTTCTTTTTTCTTCAGGGCTAACCGATTGCCATGATGAGCAATAGAGATATAGGTCGGTTCGTGAATAAGTTAGATTATTCAGATGTAAAAGCAGGTATTTTTGATTGAGCAGTGTAAGCAGCTGATAACAATCCACTTAGCACTATGCTCGCCGGATTGGTAAGATTGAATTGCCTATGCTGATCAAACCGCCAGACAAGTAATAATTCCGCACTTTTCTAACAGGTTCCTCTCGAGTTCGCTTCGAGTACTCGAAGCCATCTCGAAGCCAACT
>VGPI01000238.1 GCA_016875595.1 Candidatus Cloacimonadota bacterium | reverse complement strand
CCAGGCGTTTGTTATGTGAGTTAATGGACAATAGACAAGATGTTAGGTGTGGTTTTCGGTACTGCTTGATGAGCTCTGTCCCGGTTAGTCCTTCATTGGAGAGCATTGCCTGTAAACCGTTCAAAGAAAAAACGCAGAGTTCCCTTATGAATTTACGGACAAGCAATGCTAATGCAACGGATCGGCGCTGCCCATGAAATTCGGTTACACGGACATAGTTCGTCTGTGGTATAAGCGAAGCTGGTCAGTGCGTTACACTTTGGTATTGTCAGCTTTGAGCAGTCGAATATAAATTGCCCAGATTAATGGACTGCCCCTTATGCCCCGATTTTTCAATGGTCTTATTGACTCCCTCCCTGCTTGATCACCTTAGTATAACCTTAGTATAACCTTACAACCGTAAGGTTATACTAAGGTTATACTAAGGTGATCAAGCAGGGAGAACAATTGAAAAAGTCCGGCTGGGAATAATAGGTTGTGAAAAAACCGATTTAATCCTCGTGACCTCGAGAAAAAAGCTTGACGAAAGAGTAAACGTGAGAAAGGATTGCCCGCGTTGGCAAAAAGTAGCTAAGACATGAACTGATTGGTGATTTGATGAACAAGGAGTGTTGTCATGACGAGTCGAGTTATGTTATTACTTGGGTTGTGCCTGGTTTGTGCAGTCCTTTTGATATCGTGCCGGGCGGTGAAATATGAGGAATTGAGCAATGCGGAACTCACCCGCTTAGCCAGCAGCAATGATCCTCTCGCTCAATATCAATTGGGGGTGCGTTATCATGAGGGAGAAGGGGCAGACCAGAATTATGTGGAAGCGCTCAAATGGTTCAATCTGGCGGCTGATCAGGGTTCCGTTCTGGCTCAGGGCATGACTGCCTGGATGTATCTGGAGGGTGAAGGCGTTACCAAAAATGAGAAAGAAGGATTCAAGCGGTGTAAGCTGGCGGCGGAAAAAGGGTATAGCTTAGCTCAGCAGCTCCTGGGCAATCTCTATTACAAAGGTCATGGGACAGCACAGAACGTGGAGCAGGCATATTTCTGGTCTGTGATCGCGCACACCACTTCCGATTCCATCTCTGCCGAACTGCAAGAATTGAAGGAAAATTCAGCCGGCGAGCTGAGTTTTGATTCCCGCGCCAAAGTGGAAAGAAATGCTTTTGATTATCTCAAAATGAAGGGCTGGTAGCCGATGAACCGGGACATCCAGGCCTGACCCGGGCTTGATCCCTCGGCTCGGACCAAGGATCGATGGCATACCGGAACTCAAGTCAGATCGAATTACCAATAAAAGAACGAAAAACAATTCCGCAGGAGGAATAAAATGAAAAAAACCGTATTGATCATCATCATCCTGGTTATGGTGATCAGTGCCATGCTGGCAAACACCCGTCTGCGCGAGGAATCCACCCGTTTCTTCCGCATTCATGTCCCGGAAGGCAGCTCCAAGGGCTATTTCCGGCGTCATTACGATTCCTATTCCGATCAGATCATGAAAAACCTGAAAGCCGGATTGAATGTGGATCTGACCGCAAGCCAGGAAGTGATCGTCTCCTAGTTTCTCTTGGAGTTCTTGTTGGATAAAATGGATAATGCGCTCTATATGAAACTGAGCATACCCATGATCGAGGAGACCTTTACCTATGAGGAACTGGTACAGATCAACAAATTCCTGGAATCACCCTCCGGAAAGAAGTACATTGCCAGTTATGGTACGCTTCCGCCCTTCTTTGAAAAAGCCTCGGAAGCCGCGATCGACAACCTCATGCGGGATGAGGACTTGCTCAAACAGATCAGCATTGGGTTCGAAGCGCTGCTGAGATTAAACAAATAAGCACCGACAAGTCCATTTGAACCGGATCTCTCTCCCCTGGTTCACCCCGGGGGAGAGACCCGGGATCTGTCCGGGATGCGTGATACATATCCCGGATAGCCGGTTGGTCTGGTCTCTAATGTGTATTTATTATGTGTGGTATTACTATGAGAGCAGATGCCACACTTGAGTAAAGGTCTTGCCGAATAGAACAGGAGATAGGTTTATGAAACTGGCACCCGGCACCATTATCAGCAACTATGAGATCATCTCACTACTCGGTGAAGGTGGCATGGGCGAGGTCTATCTGGCAAAAGAGAACCTGCTGGATCGGAAGGTCGCCATCAAACGGCTCAATCCGATCCTGACCAGCGACCAGGCATTTGCCGACCGCTTTGTCAATGAAGCCCACATTCAGGCGAAACTGCTGCACTCCAATATCGTGGGTCTGTACAATTTCTTCATCGACCGCGGTACCTATTACATGGTGCTGGAATATGCCGAGGGGATCAATCTGCGGGAACTCATCACCAGAACCGGTCCGATCGTGGAAGATCGCACCCTTCATATCTTTCGCCAGATCATCGCCGCCCTGGCTTTTGCCCATGAGAAGCAGATCGTCCATCGTGATATCAAGCCCTCCAATATCATCATCGGTGTTGGCGACAGCGTCAAGATACTGGACTTCGGCATCGCCCGCCTGCTCAGTGATCAGCATCTTACCCGTACCGGCAGTAAACTTGGCACTCTCTTTTACATGAGCCCGGAGCAGGTGATGGCGGTCAAGGACATCGACCATCGCAGCGATATCTATTCTGCCGGTGTGGTGCTCTTTGAAATGCTCAGCGGCCGCCTGCCCTTCGACCGCAACACCGATAGTGATTACGTGATCCAGCATGCCATCGTCAGTGCGGAAATCCCCGACCCACGGACATTTTATCCCCATGTCTCGGAGACAACGGT
>VGPI01000237.1 GCA_016875595.1 Candidatus Cloacimonadota bacterium | reverse complement strand
ATTCCGTATTGCGGAAGGTAACGGTATCATAGCCAAACTTATCCTTCATCAGTTGTTTGTGCATCATCACCTGATCGAGGAATTCATTGGTATCGTACAGGGCACTCAGAGAATGGAAATAGGTCTCACCCAACAATTCTACGCATCCAGTCTCAACCAGTTTCTCAAAGGACTCGATCACCTCGGGGGCATAAAAGGCAAATTGCTCATAAGCCGTGCCGGTGATGGAATAAGCAATCTTGAACCGCCCCTCATGTCGCTTGATCAGATCGAGAAGCAAGGCATTGGTAGGCAGGTAACACTTCTGGGTAACTTTATGCATCACAGACCGGTTGAGGTTTTCATCAAACAAAGACCTTCCGCTGCCGACATCCATCACATTCACGTGTCGCAACCGGTAGGGTTGATGCACCTGGAAATAGAACACTACATGTAACATCGATTCTCCTTATTTGCCCTGATTCTTGATATAAGCGGCGAGGGTCGAGGCATAAAGCCGACGGATCTTTTCCGCGGCTTCGTCCCATTGAATAAGGTGCACTTCTTGCCTGCCCTCATTTCCGATCTGGCGGCAGATATCGGGGTTTTCGATCAAATGACAGATAGTATCAGCCATCCTGTCTACATCCCAAAAGTCGATCTTGAAAGCATGATTGACCACTTCCGAGACCCCGCTCTGCTTGGAGATGATGGCGGTTACACCATAAGCCATGGCTTCCAGTGGTGCGATACCGAAGGGCTCTGACACCGAGGGCAGGACATAGATATCCGAAGCTCTGAGGACTCGTTCCACTTGCTGGCGATTCAGAAATCCGGTGAAGAGGAAGCGATTGCGCAGTTTGAGAGCAGCGGATTTGTGGATCAGTTTGCGTCCCATGTCACCCGTGCCAGCCATGATGAACCGGGCTTCCGGATGCACCTTCAGGACCTTCTCCGCCACTTCCACGAAATAGTCCGGTCCTTTTTGTAATGTAATGCGTCCCAGGAACAGGATCGTGGGACTATGGAAGATGCGTTGCCGCTCAAAATTGGTATCTTCGTCAATGGTGAAGGCATTATGGATGATCTTGATCCTTCCGGTATCGATGCGGTAGCGCGACATGATCATCTGAGCCGTATATTGTGACACGGCAATCACCTGATCGGCATACATCATTCCGGCATGTTCGATCTTATGGATGCGTTCATCGCCAGGTCCGCCGGAGCGGTCAAATTCAGTGGCATGGATATGCACGATCAATGGCTTGTTAGATAGTTTTTTGGCAAGCATCCCGGAAGGATAGCACAGCCAGTCGTGCGCATGGATCAGATCATATTCCAAATGCGTGGCATAGTATTCAGCCCGGAGGGTATATTCCTGCACCTTCTTGATCAGGTCTTCCTCGCCGATCAAATGCAGTGCCATTTCATCCCAGAGATAGGTCTCGCTGAGGATGGTTCTTTCATTGTGGTGTAACTGGCTGAATCGCTTGATATATTGGGTAACTTCATTGAGCTGGAGATAGGTCTCGGGATGTTGAGTCAATCCAATGTATTCCAGTTTCTCTTTGACATCTGTGAAAGTTAGTTTAACGAATTGTTTCTGTCGTTTGGGATCGATGAACACGGTCGGCATGTCGTCAACGTCGGATTCCTCTCGCAGTGGAAAGTAAACTGCCTCTTTGGTGGGCAGGACCAAATCGATCTTGATCCCTTGCTTCAACAGCGCCTTGACCATGCCATAACAAGCCATCCCCAGCCCACCCGAGATCAGCGGGGGGAATTCCCAGGTAAACATCAGAACTTTCATTTAGGACTCCTTTGCGTTGGCAATAAAGGTCTCGATGTTATACAGCGCTGCCACGCTCCAAGCCTGAGCGGGTGCACCCTTTGGGAAATGTGGATTATCGCCGTCCCAGACCTCGGCAACGCTGGCGATATGTCCCCGCATAAATCCATTGCGGAATACGGCGATGAACCTCGCCAGATCTTTTTTGATCTCTTCCAGCGGGGCATGCCCGCGATGGATTTTCAAATACACACCGCAGTAGGGTCCCAACAACCATGCCCAGGCAGACCCATTATGATATGCCAGGTCGCGCTCGTTCTGACTGCCATAATATTTCTTGCGATAGCGGAAGTCCCTGGGCGAAAGCGACCTGATGCCATAAGGAGTGTAGAGTTCACGGCTGGCGACCTCAAACACGGACTGGAGTTGCTCACGCGTTAACAGATCCCAGGGCAGGGAACAAGCCAGCAGAGCGTTGGGTCTGATCTCTTTGACCGGTTCATCTCCGACTAATCTATCAGCAAGATATTCACCCGTCCAGTACTTCCGGAAGGTGGCTTCGATCCGTGGTGCATAAGCAACGATGCTATCAACCGCGGTGCATTTATCCGGGCAGCATTTTCCTAATGCCTTGCACATAGCCTCATAACAACGAATGGCGTTGTACCACAAGGCATTGATCTCGACTGGAGCGCCATTACGGGGCGTAACCGCTTTGCCATTGAGACGGACGTCCATCCAGGTGGCATGGGCAAATTCCTCTTCAAGCTCGATCAGTCCATCTTCTCTGATCCGGAAAGGATAAGTGCGATTGCCGATTATGGCTTTGAGGATCTCTTCCGCCAGATGGATCGTTTCTTGATAAAAGGCAACTTGCTGCTTGGCTTTGCCGACCTTATACAACAGGATGATATACCAGAGCGTGGCATCAACCGTATCATAATTGGCTGCCCGTCCGGTCTCTGCCAGCATATTCGGGATCAGTCCATTCTGGATGAAACGGCTGTATTTACGTA
>VGPI01000236.1 GCA_016875595.1 Candidatus Cloacimonadota bacterium | reverse complement strand
GTGAGAATGTAAGTGTCAAACCTGTCCGCCAGCACGGCAAAGATCTTTCTGAGTAGAGGGTAATACTTTGGAGGTAAGCATTGAACCTCGTCCAGGAGAACAATGCTGTTTATGATGTTATGCAGCTTGCGAACCAGGGAATTTCGAGTCCCGATCAGTGAGTGAAAGAACTGAACAAAAGTGGATATCACGCAAGCCGAATTCCAGGAATCAGCAATCAGGTTGTCATTTAAATAGTCGTGAAAGTCGTATTCATCATCATAGTTGGGGCGAGAAAAGTCAACGAGATGATGATGCTTCAATAGCACTGTTGTGTCTTTGGCATCGAAACCATTGCTGCTCAATACCTTTTCAATGACTTCATGGTTTTGATCTATGATTGAGGTATAGGGCAAGCAGTACACTACTCTTCTCGGGCTGGGAAGACTATCTTGTAAAGACTCGGCGAATCCCATGCAGGCAAGGGTTTTTCCACTACCAGTAGGAGCACTCATAGCATAAGTCCTGCTATTGCCAGCATCAACGACGCAAGCAGCTTCGAGTAATTCTCCGCGAATGAGATACAGATCGTCCTCTTTCATGGGAAAGCTGTTTATGTGATTGCGGGGAGAGAAGGAAATATTATGGCTCAAATTCTGGTCTGGCTGGCAGTCGATTCGGGCAGCATCAAACTTGTCTGCATCGATCAATACTGAGTAAAGCAGGTTCTGAATAAAGAAACGTTCGATAGCATCATCCAAATCATCACAAATCTCAATATCTTCCAAGGTATAGCCAAGCTCAAGCAGGTATTCTTTGTTAAGTGGTGGGAGGATAATGTTATGGCTCGTAGCAAAGTGTTGCAGATCATCATCACCAGCGATTTGAATACGGATGTCCTCGTAAATCTTTAGAGTATTTGCGATCAAGACCCCTTGATCCAAACCTTCAGAACCAAAAGAACTGAGGTTACCGTGATGTCTTTGAACCGCTTTGAAAGCGATAAGGGCATAATCTTTCCACGGCTCCTCAACGATGAGATTGTGGTAAAGAATGATCGCTGAGACCAGGCTATGTCTGGAGTAAATGGATCGCTCCCCACCCTGGATGTATGCTTGGAAGTATGAACTGGCTTTGCCTATATCGTGCAATAAACCGGTGCGAAAAGCCAATGCAGCCAGTTTATCCTTTGTAATTAATCGAGTTTTCAGAGAAAGCCTTTGGATGCGATCCTGGCATCCTTGTGCAACATTGGTCAGATGCACAGATAAAGGCTTTCTCTGATACTCTTTGAGGGCTGGATGGGATATTATCATTACAGGAAGCTTATCCTTGATCTGGCTTCGTTGTTGAGTTCAACAAGATCGTTAAACTGACCCGCCAGACGCTTTCCTGAGGTTTCAATGACTACATCAGCAAAGCGTACAGAACGTCTGTAAGCACTTTTCCCTTTTGTCTCCAACTCTTGCTCCAGGGGCATCCGCTCAATGCTTATGTAGAAGCTTTCAGTATCAAGACTTACTATCCGATCCCTTGAAATCACCGAATCAAGATAGTCCGAGCAATCAATTCTCGAAAATTCCTCTTTACCATACTTCCTTAATAGGTCAATCTCAGCTCTTAATTGTCTTTGTCCCAGATAGACGTCAAACCCCAGATTCTGCGATTTGATTCGCTCTTCAAGGGAGTCCAAAATGGGATCAACACATAGCTTGTATCCCAGATAGACTGTCCAGTGTAATCTCTGACCTGGGGCAGGCATCAGCAGTTCCAACCGACATTGCTTATGCTCTGATACATCACTAATAACTTTCTCGTTGCCAACGTAGTTCAGAGTAAAGAACTGCTTTCGAAACACTGATTTTGTCGGGACACAGATGCCTATACCCAGGTTGTTTGAGCTTAGGGTCTGGTAATATGAATCTCTGGGTAGCATAAGAATGGATGCTACCAAACCACAGATCGCTGTTCTGGGAGGTATGGTGTAACGAAAATGCGCCAATTCCCCCGACAGATCAAGCTCCAGAATCGTATCGAAGTTTTGGTTTTCAATCATGGCATCCCCCCGCTATAGAAGGGATAACTCATGTTTCCATGCCTTGTTGACAAAGATATCTTCAAAATTGTCAGCTTCAAGCTGATCATCTCTGAAGCAGTGAATCTGGCTTATCTTGCCTTCATTTTCTTTCAGGTATGTTATCAGGCGGCTAAGATCAAGCTTGTAATCATCAGGTTTACGGATGAGTCTCAGATTTTCAGCAATAACGCCGCTTTTTCCGATGATATTTATCATAGGACGCAGATCTTTGAGAAACTGATCTTTGCCATTGAGTTCAATTCGTAAATATAAGCGTGGATACTGGCCAATTTTGGATCTTGTCCGAGCCAGAGGAATAGCTTTGAGGATGGCTTCATCAAAAAGGCTCAGATCTTCATCCGAGAGCTTTGTGCTCTGTGCTGCATTGGCATTGATGCTTCCTGAAAAGGCAAGCAGGGAATAGTGGACCCGGTAATCATTGAAAATCCCTTGGCCCGAAGAAAAGCTGGAAGTACTCGTGCTGCTATCCACTATCTCCACAGGATGCAGCGAGTATCCCCAATTGAATTGTACCGGTCCGGTGTAGTGACCTTCCGCACGGTTTTCTTCAGCGGTAACCTGGTCATTATCCTGCTTTCCATGACGCTCTTCGGTGTAGTGACCTTTCGCACGGTTTTTTTCAGCGGTAACGGCACCAAACAGACGCACATCAATCAGATCCGTATGATTGAGCTTGCCATCCTTGATTTGCTTGTTTCTTTCTTCTGCGTCT
>VGPI01000235.1 GCA_016875595.1 Candidatus Cloacimonadota bacterium | reverse complement strand
TTATATCGACAATGTGCAGATCAATGGCACACCGGTCAATGCTGTCATCTATGGCGATATCGATGCCAACTGGCAGGTAACCGGTTATGATGCCAAATACATCCTGGATTACGTTGTGGGTCTTGATCCTGTTCCGCAGATCGATTCCATTCCCTGGTTACCGAGCCGGATCACTGCTGCCGATGTCAATGCGGATCAATCGATCACGGCACTGGATGCCTATCTGGTCAACCATTATACCCGCAATCCCTCCTTCCGGTTTCCGGCACAGAACAACATACCGTTCAACCCGCCCGATCCCGGAGTGCAGATCCATCGGGTCGGAGATACGCTGCGGATCAGTGCTTCCCAGCCCCAACATCTCTATGCCATGAACGGTGTCTTCCATGCCATGGGCGGTTTGTCAATCTCGGATTGGACTACATCACCTCCCTCTGCAATGACCCTGACATCATTCCACGACCTACAACGCCGGTTTGCCTATGCCCGTCACAATCCAACCGACCTTTTAACCTATTTGCAATTGACCTTCTCCACTCAGGCGGATTCCATCTATTGCGATGCCTGGATCAATGGAAACCTGATGTTCTATGCAATTCCCACCGCCGGATCCCCTTCCGACGACCCTATTCTACCGGTTGCGCAGTTCTCCCTGCTGCAGAACGCACCCAATCCGTTCAATCCTTCCACCACCATCCGCTACAGCATTCCCCGGGATGGTCTGCCCGTCCATCTTGTCGTGTATAATCATCGGGGACAGATGATCCGGCAACTGGTCAATGAGCACCAGGCATCCGGCTGGCAGCAGGTGGTCTGGGACGGCAGGGATGAGCAGGGTCGCCCGGTCAGTTCCGGGATCTATTACTACCGGCTTTCCATTCCCAGCCAGACGGAGATCCGCAAGATGGTACTGCTTAAGTGATGCGGATTGCCGTATCGGCTCTGATGTTGCTCAGCTGCATTCTGCTCACTGCCGGATGCAAACGGGAACGCCAGTCCACGCCGGATCACTCCACCCCCATAGCATATACCTTCCGCAAGGATGGGGTACTGATCATCAGGGATGCCAACGGTAAGGATAAATGCCAGTTTGACATCGAGATCGCCGATAGTCCCGCCAGAACACAGCAGGGTCTGATGTTCCGCGAAACCATGGCGGACGACCAGGCGATGCTCTTTGTATTTTCCTTTTTGGATTACCATTCTTTCTGGATGAAAAACACCTATCTCCCGCTCGACATGATTTTTATTGACAACAATCAGGTTATTGTCGACGTGCGCTACAACGCTGTGCCTTTCAGTGAAGACAACATCACACCCCGGGAATTAGCCCTCTTTGTTCTCGAGGTCAAAGCCGGAGTGACGCAGCGTAATAATATCGGGATTGGAGACCGGATCGAATGGAGACGCGGAGACTGAGCGGCGTTTGTCGTCGGATACTGATCATTGCCTTGTGTTTGTTGGCTGTTGGGGCGTGCCGAAGCAAGCCAAAAGAGGTTACCGGGTCGCACAGTGCTCCTGTCCCGCAAGAAAAAGCTGATTTGATCACCGAAAATCCGGTGCCGGAGCCAGATCCTGGTACAGTAAAGAATCAGCAACCGTCTTACACCGACACATCTCTGATCCGCCGTTTCCAATACGCTTGGGCGGATTCGCTCCCCAAACCTCCTATCCTGATCGTTGTGGATGACTTCGGTTATGCCACCGGTTCTTTGCTACAGGGTTTTGCCGATCTTCCCCCGGAAGTTGCCTTTGCCATTCTGCCCGATCTGCAATATACCCAAGTAGCGGTGGAAAAAGCCAATCAATATGGTCATGACATCATGATCCATGTCCCGATGGAAGCCCAGGGTGCCTCGATCAGACCGGGAGAAAGATACATCAAACGCGGCATGAGCGAGGAGGAGACCTTGGAGATGATCAACGCCTTTTATGCCCAGATGCCTGCCGCTATTGCCGCCAATCAACACATGGGAAGCACCACCACCGCCGATCCCGTCCTGATGCGGTATGTCCTGCGTTCTTTGGACAAGCTTGGACTGGTCTTCCTGGACAGTGCCACCACAACGAAGCTGGTCAGTCCTGCCGTGGCAAGGGAATTGGGTATTGTCAGCATGATACGCGACATCTTTCTCGATGTGCCGGACAACAGCGATTCCACTTTGGTGACCAAGCTCAAAGTTCTGCCTCGCTTCAGCGGCAGAGCCGAACCGATCGTGATCATCACTCACTGCCACAACCGCTACAAACTCGAAGCCCTGCAGAAATTTATTGCCAAGGTGCTGGAAATGGGCTTCGAATTGATCTCCCTGTCCGATGCGCTCAAACGTCTCCCCACCCGACCTCCGGCATGATCTGATCATCCGCCCTATCCTGGCATCCGACCAGGCCGGGCTGATGGGAATGTCACGTAGAATCTGGGACGGACATGACTATCTGGCAAAGGTCTATGACCGCTGGGTGGCGGATGGCGGATTTATCGTTGCTGAACTGGGCGGCGAGATCATCGGCTGCGTCAAACTCACCCACCTGCCCGATCATGTCCTCTGGTTTGAAGGGCTACGCGTCCATCCCCGCCATCAGGGCAAAGGCATCGGCACCCGCCTCAATCAGTACGTCTCCAATCTGGCGGATTCCCTTCGGGAAAAAGATCCCGCCATCAGATATGAATTCTGCACCTACTACCTGAACCACAAGAGCTTGCATCTCACCCAGAAAGCCGGATTCCGGATCGTCGAGCGCTACTACATCCTGGATCATGCCGGTGTGGTGAAAACCAGCGCTCCCGAG
>VGPI01000234.1 GCA_016875595.1 Candidatus Cloacimonadota bacterium | reverse complement strand
GATCTGGAGCAGGACGTTGAATACGTCCGAATGCGCCTTTTCGATCTCATCAAACAGGATCACACAATAAGGACGGCGACGCACTGCTTCCGTCAGGTAACCACCTTCCTCATAACCCACATAACCTGGGGGTGCACCAATCAGACGGGCTACGGAATGCTTTTCCATAAACTCGGACATATCAAGCCGGATCAGCGCTTTCTCCGAATCAAAGAGGAAAGCAGCAAGGGTCTTGGCAAGTTCGGTCTTGCCCACGCCGGTCGGACCGAGGAAGAGGAACGAGCCGATCGGTCGGTTGACTTCGGATAAACCACTGCGGGAACGGCGGATGGCATTGGATAGTGCCTTGATGCCATCTTCCTGTCCAATGACACGGTGGCTGAGGATGGACTCCATCTCGATGAGTTTGCGGATCTCGCTCTGCATCAACTTACTGACCGGGATATTCGTCCACTTGGAGACGATCTCGGCGATCATTTCCTCGTCCACCTGCTCTTTGAGCAATGGCTGGGAGGCATGCGTTTCTTTCATCCGGACGGAGATCTCAGAGAGCTGTTTTTCTTTCTCCACGAGCGTTCCGTAGCGGATCTGGGCGGTCTTTTCATAATCACCGCTGCGCTCACTACGTTCGGCTTCGGCTTTGAGATTATCGATCTCCTCTTTGAGGATGCGGATCTGTTCCAGACCCTGTTTCTCGCTTTCCCATTGCAGGCGCAGAGTGCTTCGCTGCTCATTCAGGGAAGCGCTCTCGGCTTGGACTTTCTCCAGTCGTTGGGCGCTGAGCGTGTCCTTCTCCTTTTCCAGAGACAAGCGTTCGATCTCCAACTGCCGGAGTTTGCGCTCCACTTCATCCAGTTCCACCGGCATCGAATCGATCTCCATCCGGAGTTGGGCACAAGCCTCGTCGATCAGGTCGATCGCCTTATCCGGCAGAAAACGGTCGGCAATATAACGATTGGACATCACGGCAGCCGCAACCAGCGCATTATCAGTGATCTGAACGCCATGATGCACCTCATACTTTTCACGGATACCACGCAGGATGGAAATGCTGTCCTCCACCGAGGGCTCGAGCACCATAATAGGCTGAAAACGGCGCTCCAGAGCAGGATCCTTCTCGATGTGCCTGCGGAATTCATCGATGGTGGTGGCACCGATGCAATGCAGCGAACCCCGTGCTAAAGCGGGTTTGAGCATATTGGAAGCGTCCACCGCACCCTCGGCAGCTCCCGCTCCCACCACTGTGTGGATCTCATCGATAAAGAGGATGATCCTGCCATCCGACCGCTCCACCTCTTGTAATACCGCCTTTAGCCGCTCCTCAAACTCACCGCGAAACTTTGCTCCCGCCAAGAGAGCTGCCATGTCCAGTTCCACGATCTCCTTATCCTGCAGATTTTCCGGGACATCACGAGCAATGATCCGGCGTGCCAAACCCTCCACAATAGCGGTTTTGCCCACGCCGGGATCGCCGATCAGGATCGGATTGTTCTTGCGGCGCCGGGACAGGATCTGCACCGTCCGGCGGATCTCATCGTCACGACCAATGACCGGATCGAGTTTCTCCTGCCGTGCCAGCCGGGTCAGGTTGCGGGCATATTTGTCCAATGCCTGATACTTGGCTTCCGGATCCTGATCAGTGACCCGCTGGTTGCCACGCAGTTCCTTCAGCGCTGCCAGAATCCGGTTCGGATCGACCTTGTGACTCTTCAATATACTGGCGGCTTCCTTGCCCTTCAAAACCAGTGCGGTAAGCAGATGCTCCAAACTGATATAGTCGTCCTGCAGTTTGTCGGCTTCTGCCCCGGCTTGATGTAGAATGTCCAGAACATTCTGGGAGAGATACACTTGTGAAGAACCGCTGACCCGAGGTAATTTTATAAACGCCCGGTCAAGCTCTGCCCTGATATCTTCCACCGGTGCCTCCAGTTTAAGCAGAACCGGACGCACCAATCCATCTTCCATGGACAACATCGCCGCCAGGAGATGCAGATCGCTGATCTCCTGCTGACCATGCTCCACTGCCAACGCCTGCATTTGTTGCAGGGCTTCCTGTGATTTGAGTGTAAAGCGTTGTGTGTTCATGATCCTATCCTCTCACGAATAGGATAATGCGCCCGGTGTATTTGTCAAGGGGGAAAATTAGCAGTCATTCAAAATGACTGCTGAATTATTAAGTGATTAGTCGAGAGCAGAGAAGATCAATCCAAGCTCCATAGATTTGCGACCGTTACACAGGATCCCATCACAGCATCCGAAGTTATGGAATAAACTGATCTGATTAGCACGTGCTGGTCATTCCAGCCCCGGCGCGGATCACGACCAACATCTGCCTTTTTCAGAGCTTTGAATCCAACCCCAATTTTTTCATTGTTCTCCCAGGACAAAGAGTTGTCAGATGGAGTGGGGGCAGCGGAGTTTTTTCCGAAGGTAACACCACTCCCGGCACGTCCTCCCTGCTTGATTACCTTAGTATAACCTTAGTATAACCTTACGATCGTAAGGTTATACTAAGGTTATACTAAGGTAATCAAGCAGGGAGGACATGGTCAGAATGGGGTATGTGTCATATATCGCAACCCGTTCCTGGTTTGGGGATAGATCGGTCTGATATGGGTGATATCACTGGCGCACAAATAGCTGAGAGAGGGAAGGTTAGCACATCCGAACGGATCTCAATCAGAGGGAAAACGGGCAAGAACATCATACTTCCTGATTGACTGAGTGATGAATATAATCCCAAAGACCGTTGAAAAATCCGGGCATGAGGTGTAGCCGATCAGTCCGGGTTAT
>VGPI01000233.1 GCA_016875595.1 Candidatus Cloacimonadota bacterium | reverse complement strand
CGTGCTTTTTAATCGTGCCATCGAAGTATTCGTCCACCGAGCATAATCCCACCAAGCCATATTGCTCGCGTCCATCCATCGTCTCGCGGTAGATATAGAACATCGCTTGCTCATCCTGCTTCATCAGACCGCTGGTGATATAATTATAGAGATTCTCCCGGGCTTTCTGATAGACGCGCTCGTCGTAGAGGTCGATATCCGGCGGGAGATCCACCTCCGGCTTTTCCACGTGGATATAGCTCAGCGGATGCTTTGCCACTTCCAGGCGGGCTTCATCGGAATCCATCACGTCATAGGGCAGGGAAGCGATCTCCGCTGCTTTTTCCGGAATCGGTCTCACAGCATGGAATGGTTTGAATACAGCCATTTCTTTCTCCTTTTATTGTTTATAATATTCAATCAAGACCTTGATCAATGAGATATGATCATGTACGCCGCTTGTCTCACGAATCGAATGCATCGCCCACATCGGCGAGCCGATATCGATCGTCATCACGCCATTCAGCGCTTCGGCAATCGGTCCGATGGTCGATCCACAAGGCACATCCGAGCGGGTCAAAAACTCCTGCCAGGACACTCCCGCCTTCTCACACACTTCGATAAAGCGCTGCTTGCTGGCGAGGGTGGTGGCATATTTGTGATTGATGTTGGACTTGATCACGATGCCCTGATTGATCCTGGGCGCATAATCGGTGTCGTAATTCTGCGCGAAAGCCGGCAGGAAGGCATGTGCCATATCGCCGGACACGAGATAGGAATTGCGCAGTGCGATCAGTTGTTGCTCGCGATCCAGACCCAGCGCCATCATCAGCCGTTCCATGATCCCGCTCAGGAAGGTGGAAAATGCACCCTGACGGGTCATACTGCCGATCTCCTCATGGTCATACCAGACGGCGATGGCGGTCTTATTGGGCTTGGAGACCCCGAGCAGCGCGCTCAGGATCGCATGCGACATCGTCTGATCATCCTGTCTCGCAGAGACCAGCAAACTGGCGTCAGAGCCATTGAGTTCTGCCTTCGTGGTCTCATACACAAAGAGCTCCATGCTGACGATCTGCTCCGCGTCAATCCGGAGTTCGCCAGCCACGAGGTTCTTCAGGATCGATCCATCGGCAGGTGTCTCGCAATCACCGATGATCGCCTGCAGGTGATTCTGTTTGTTATATTCAAAGCCGTCATTCACCTTGCGGTTGATATGTAGCGCAGCATTCGGGATAATGGCAGCAGGACGGGCGATATTGACCGGTGAGATCTGCGTCTTCCCCGCCTTTTTGGAGCCCTTTTCCCTCCAGACCGCGCGTCCGGCAAGACCCAGAGAGCGGTCGAACCAGGTGGCGATGATCGGGCTGCCATAGACCTCCACGCCCACCTGAGAGAAATTACCATGCCGTTTTTCGGATTCCGGTTTGATCTTAAGGCAGGGGCTATCCAGATGTGCTCCCGCCAGATGAAAGCCATCCATGGGGGATAAAGAGCCGATCTGGAAAGCGACAACTGCCGCATCGTCGCGGTTTATATAATACTTACCGCCGGTCTTCACGTGCCAGGACTCGTTCTCATCCAGACGGGTAAAACCCTTTGCCAGCAACCGTGTCTCGATCTGTTGCACCGCCTGGATGCTGGTGGGTGAGTTATCCAGAAAACTCATCAGGTCTTTGATATGCTTGTTCATTTCAACCTCTGTGCCACTGTTTCAGCCACCGCAATGCGTTTATATCTTCATGCCAATATATCATTTATATGGTTGTGTGGCTGTGGGAACGCATTTTATCCGCTCCTGATTTCTGTCAAAGGGATTATCTTAGTCATCGTGGTTGAGCGTTTTTGACGTCTTGATAGAGCTTACCAACACTTTGGAAGCTGAGCATCCCGTATTGTAACATCCCGATGTTACAGCGTTCAGGAGGTTGTTTCCCGGAGGTTCGGAAAATACAGCTACCAGTGTCTTCCTTGCTTGATTACCTTAGTATAACCTTAGTATAACCTTACGACCGTAAGGTTATACTAAGGTTATACTAAGGTAATCAAGCAGGGAGGAAACAGGTATATTTCATTTGACACATAAGCGACCTCAGTGAAGTAATGCGCAAATCTTTAGAATGAGGTTCAACTAATTGAAAACGAAGATAGTTATTAAAGGCGCACAGGAACACAACCTGAAAAACATCGATCTGGAGATGCCTCGTAATCAGTTGGTAGTACTCACCGGCGTATCCGGATCGGGCAAGTCCTCTTTGGCATTTGACACGCTATATGCAGAAGGACAAAGGCGTTACGTGGAATCACTATCTGCCTATGCCCGGCAGTTTTTGGGTCAGATGGAGAAACCGAAAGTGGATTATATTGAGGGTTTGTCACCGGCAATTTCCATCGAACAGAAAGCCGCCAGCAAGAATCCCCGTTCCACCGTTGGCACAGTTACTGAGATATATGATTATCTGCGAGTGCTTTATGCACGAATCGGAAAACAACACTGTCATGTCTGTGGTCAGCCCGTGGGAGCTCAGACCGTTGACCAGATGATCGAACATCTGCTGGTATATCCGGAAGGAACCCGCCTGCAGATATTAGCGCCTTTGGTGCAGAACCGCAAAGGTGAACACAAGGAAGAGCTCGATCAGTTACGTCACGAGGGCTTCGTAAGAGTGAATATCAATGGCAAGTTACGCAGTCTGGACGAGGATATTGTCCTGGACAAGAAGAGCAAACACACTATCGACGTCGTGGTTGACCGGATCGTTCTCAAACCGGAAATCGCTTCACGTCTGGCGGACTCGCTGGAACTGGCGCTGAAACTCACCGGAGGCTTCGTCA
>VGPI01000232.1 GCA_016875595.1 Candidatus Cloacimonadota bacterium | reverse complement strand
CAACTTCATGCCACGCGGTAATTGATTATGATTCACAACATACTAAAAGACAAAAAGGTTCTCCTTGCTTCGGCATCGCCCCGACGCCGTCTGATCTTTGATCTATTGGGAATAAAAGCGTTGGTAATCCCCACCCATATCGATGAGCCGACCACTCTGGAGTTACCATATATTCAAGCAATCAAACATGCCAAAAACAAAGTGATGGCGATCTCCGGTAAAATCGATGAGGATGCGGTGATCATCGGTGCCGATACCGTTGTGTATCTGAATGGTATGATCCTCGGTAAACCTCGATCCAGAGAGGATGCCACAGATTATCTCCGGATCCTTTCCGGAAAGACACACAGCGTATATACCGGATTGTGTGTAAAGCACTGCCAGGTGATACAATGCGACTATGCGCGCAGCCGGGTGACCTTTGGTGAACTGAGCGAACAGGACATCGAGGAATACATCATAACCCGGGAACCGTTTGACAAAGCCGGTGCTTATGGTGTGCAGGGCTTTGGCAGCCAGTTCATCACCCGAATCAACGGCTGTTATTTTAATGTCATGGGCTTCCCGGTCAATCTTTTTTACCAGTTGCTCAAGGGTATGTTTCAAGAATGAAGGATCCCGTTTTATACACCAATGCCTGTATCTGGAGGGATGATTCCTATGATCCCGGGATTCGGGCGGTCTATTGTCGTGATGGCTTGATCGAGTCCTTTTTCTCTGAAAACGATGTATTCCCCGCTCAATGTCAGGTAATTGACCTGAAAGGTGCCTGCCTATATCCGGGATTTATTGATACTCATACCCATAGTTTTGAGGGCGGTCTTTATTCGGATGGTCTGGATCTCAGTGCTTTCCAATCGATCCCGGATATCCTGGAAGCGATCAGAATCAAGCGGAGATCCATTCATGCCCAGGGCGGGAATGTACTGATCGCCTGGGGTCTGGATGAGAATCTAATTCGGGAAAAGCGTTTCCCCTCTCTTAAAGAACTGGATGAAGTATGTGACGATATACCTCTGCTATTGAGACGGATAGATGGGCACAGTTGTGTGATCAATTCCCGCCTGAAAATCATGATGATGCATTCGGGGATAAAGCTGTTAAAACAAGCTGTTTACCGAGGTAACGACAATGATGTCATCGGGCATTGGTTTCATGCCCAATGCAATGAAGAGACCGTCATTCAAGCTTATTCCCGGGCGGCAGAACAAGCGATGAAAGGTGGATTTACCACGGTTCATTCCATGATCGGGGATGCACTGAACAGCATTACTCATTATGCTTTGATCCGTGACCGACTGTCCCAATTCCCGGTCGAGTTCATCCTTTATCCCCAGTCTTTGAATATGGATGCCGCAATAGAAGTGGGAGCCACACGGATCGGTGGTTGCATACTGGCGGATGGATCGATTGGTTCCAAAACAGCAGCTTTGTCTGAGCCCTATCTGGGAACACCGGAGAACAAGGGCAAACTATATCATACCAATGAATTCTGGTCTGGCTTCATCTCCCGGGCACACCACACTGGACTTCAGGCAGCAATTCACTGCATTGGGGATCGAGCTATTTCCCAGATCAACGACATCTATCTTAGATTGCATCAGACCGATCCCAAAGAACTGAGGCATCAATTGATCCATTGTGAATTGACTCCTGATCCCTTGGTTGAAAGGATCGCTGCCTCCTCTGCCGTATGTGTGATGCAGCCGGCATTTGATCTGCATTGGGGCGGAGAAGATGGTCTCTACTCCCGTTCTCTGGGTGAAGTGCGTTCCAGGCAAATGAACCGGTTTAAGACCTTGCGCTCCAGCGGGATCACCGTCACTGGTGGGTCGGACTGGTATGTGACGGAACTGGATGTCCGCTTCGGTTTGCAAGGAGCAATATGTCACCACAATCCTGTGGAGCGTCTGAATGCCGGTGGTGCCATTGACCTATATACCCGAAGCGCTGCCCGTCTCTCTCACGATGAATCCCGACTGGGCAGGATCGCTTTGGGTTATCAGGCAGATTTTACGATCATGTCTTCATCGATCAAGGATAATGATGAAAAGCGATCGGTCGGAGAAAGTGCGTGTGATTTTGATTCTTTGCAGGTTCTTGCCGTAGTAAAGAAAGGAAGAATCGTCTATGATCGATATGCCCGATATCGATGAACTGATCCGGATCTGTCACAGGGAAAGGTCGATCCATCCCCAAACTGAGTGGGTGGACTTCTATAAGCTCTGTCTTCAATCGTGTTATGGAGCGGGGCATGTCTTGACCAGTCAACAGGATGTTATAGTCAGGATTAAAAGTGAATATGCCAGTATGAAACAGGTCTATCTCCCTTTGATCCAGCCCCTGCGGCTGAAGGGAGATATTGCCAGGATCAGCTTGAGCATTCTGGATCCCCCGGTTCAGATGAAGTATGGAATCAATCCAACGATAGACCTGCATTCTCTATCCATGGCATTTTACGATTCCAGTCAGCAGCATCTGTATGATCATGATCAATGGACGCTATTCTGGAAGCAGATCGATACGGAACTGATCGGGGTGTATCAACCATCACCCATAGAACTGAAGGAGATCGATACCCTGCTTGCCGGGGATAGGATTCCATCACATTCCGATCTTTATAAAAACACTTATGATCCTCATTACAGAGTGATCGATACAGAGTCCTTAAATCAGTACCTGGATATGACCGGGTTAGCAGTATTTGAATGGAGAGACCAATGACACACAGCGTTACCGCTGTCCGCGTCCGTTTTGCTCCCAGTCCCACCGGATACCTTCATATTGGCGGGCTCAGAACAGCATTGTACAATTACCTGTTTGCCCGGGCTCAGGGTGGTCGATTTATCCTCCGCAT
>VGPI01000231.1 GCA_016875595.1 Candidatus Cloacimonadota bacterium | reverse complement strand
CTTCCAGGCGAGATTGAGCACGGTGAGATTGCCTTTGATCGTACCGCTGATCTCCTTGATCTTCTTTTTGGTGGCATCCATGCTATGGTCATTGACCAGGATGATCTCATAGGTATCGAATTTCAGTCCCGCTGCCTGATCCAATTGCTGGACAAAGTCCTGGATCACATCCTCCGCATTATAGACGTACACCACGAAGGAAACGAACGATTTTTCGCGCATTATAACACCTCGTCAAGATCGTAAACAGTATTGATTTTGCCCGATAGCACTGAGACAAATCTCGGGCTTTGGGAAAACTCCCGGATCACGGTGGGGCGGGAGTCGTCAAGTTCGGACGCCAGAAGAATGGGTTTGATGGCAAAGAGGGCTTCGGTAAATTCCATCTCCAGCCGGGGATGCAGATAAAGACGTGCCAGTTGATGCATGAAGTTCCAGGCACTATGGGGTCGTGCCGGACAGGTATTGCAGTTCTGGAGAAACTGTGGTGTGCATAGGAGGTTCCTCTGCTGGCACGAGAAGCGGGGCAGTTGCTCAAAGGACGTGATATGCGGAGTGAAGGTCACCGAGGTAAGTGAATACGAGCCATCCACGCCAAAGGGCATCACCGAGAAGAAGGGTCCATCCATCACAGTGATCCCCATACCGTCCAGAGCAGGATTGGGTTTGCACAGCGCAATCTCGCAGATCTCATATTTGATGCGGAACTTCTCAAAGCCAAACTGCTCCAGGATCTGATTGACGCTGGCATAGGTGGCATTCAGCACGTAGGGCGTTTCGACCTGAGTGCCATCGCTTAAGATCAGCCGATAGCGATCTGCCACCGTCTCGATCCCGGTGATACGGCAACCGAAACGGAAGGTGACATTATCCCGGTCTTTCAGTTTTGAGGCATACCAATCCCTGATCAGAAATGCGTCAAAGGCATATTCCTCGGTCTCAAAGGCCGCTTCCGCCATGCCCGGCTGAAAGTATTCGGCGGCGTCGATCTCCCGGCAAGGGATATCGGTATAGGAACAGAACTTCCTAAATTGTGCGCCATTGGTAAAAGAAAACTTGGCGGAGATGGCGTAGATTTTCTTGAATTTGCCGTTGATAGCAAAGTCAAAATCCCGGTTGAAGCGCTGGAAATAATAAGCCGATTTGGCGGCGGTGGATACACTGCGGGGGTAGTGATAACCGTTGTGTACCCGGGCTTGATTGATGTAGGAGCCCCGGCCGAAGGATACCGGATCGCAGTCGATGACCAGGATGCTCTGTCCTTGGCGGGACATCATATCTGCCGCATAAAGCCCGTAAATGCCGGTGCCGATGATCAGCACATCATAAGTTATGATCGTCATTGAGGACTGTCCGTATCTCTGTCAATAGGTCGGATTGATCTTCTCCATCGAGAGATCCAGATCCTCGATCAGGTCTTCCACATCCTCGATACCGACCGAGAGGCGAACCAGATCGTCGGTAATACCGGCTTTGATCTTAGCTTCATGGGGGACTTTGGCGTGGGTCATCGATGCCGGATGCTGGATCAGGGTCTCCACTCCGCCGAGGGACACCGCCAAAACGGCAAGCTGGACGTTGTCCATTACTGTCCTACCGGCTTCAAAACCACCTTTGAGTCCGAAGGAGATCATCGCTCCAGGTCCCTTTTGCTGCTTAATCGACAATTCATGTTGAGGATGAGATGGCAATCCCGGATACCTGACCCAGGCAACCTTCGGATGTGCTTCCAGGAATCGGGCGATCAGCAGGGCATTCGCCTGAGCCCGGTCGATCCTGATGGAGAGTGTCTTTAATCCGCGGATCACCAGATATGCCTGATGCGGATCCATGTTCGGACCCATATTGGTCATCACGCCATACATCAGCTTATGGTCTTCCTCGGTCTTGGCGACGATGACACCACCCACCACATCGGCATGGCCATTGATAAATTTGGTGATGGAATGCAGCACTATATCCGCCCCTAAGTCCAGGGGTCTTTGCAGATAGGGTGAACAGAAAGTATTGTCCACCGCCAGCTTGATGCCATGTCTTTGGGCGATGGCGGCACAAGCGGCAATATCGGTGATCGAGATGGTGGGATTAGCCGGCGTCTCGATAAATAGTAGCTTCGTATTCGGCCTGATCACCTGTTCAACCAGATCAATCCGACTGGTATCGACAAAAGTGGCTTCCACGCCAAAGCGGGAGAGTAATTTCTCCAGAACCGTACGGGATGCACCATAAACCGCAGCGGTAGAAACAATATGGCTGCCGCTGCCCAGATAGGACATATAGACCGTCGTGACCGCCCCCATCCCGCTGGCAGTGGCGATCCCGCCAAAACCACCTTCCAAAGCAGCTACGGCATCTTCGAGGTGACGGATCGTGGGATTACCCAAACGGGTATAAATGTAGCCGTCACTCTCCCCGGCAAAGCAATCAGCGCCATCCTGGGCATTACAAAAAGCAAAGGTGGAGGTCTGATAGATCGGCGGACTAACTGCCTTCAAAGCATCCGGCTTCTGTCCGTGGTGGATCAGTAAAGTATCAAATTTTGGGCTCTTACGCATTATTTCTAATCCTCCCGTGACCCCATCAGCACCAATGGGATCTTCTTATGGATACAGCTTCGCCCCGTCACTTATCCCTGAATGGATGTGAGTTGTTCTTCAAGATATAGGTATTGCCACCGGAGATGACAATACCTATATCCTCACGGGCAGATCAGCAGTGAAGGGGATTTTCTCTGGGAAATTGTCCTGTTACGGGATTGCCGAACCGTTATCAACCTGCCCGTAGTCAGGTTTGAGTCTATGTATATCTTCATGTCGGTCAATCATCTCACTTATTGCTTACTTCGCGCAGCCAAAATCGATA
>VGPI01000230.1 GCA_016875595.1 Candidatus Cloacimonadota bacterium | reverse complement strand
GCCGTCATTGTGCCCTTATCCTCCCCTTTTCGCAAGTTCCTCAAACAAGTGAGGGCATGCCACATAAGGCAAGATTCGCACAAAATCATTGACAGCTGGAGAGTTATTTCAGAATGGAGTTTCCAGAAATTCACAGGAGTGATTGATGATTGATACTCTCATTGGATCTATAGACCTCGGGACAGTCGTAGGACTGCTAAAAATGGAGCTAATGATCGTGCTTGGAGCCGTATTGATCTGGCTGGCGATCAAAAAGAAATATGAGCCGGCACTGCTATTACCGATGGGGTTTGGGGCGATTCTTGCCAATATCCCTTTTTCGGCGGCGGTAGGTCCCGATGGACCGCTTACGGTTCTGTTTCGGGCGGGGATATCGACGGAGCTATTCCCGCTACTGATCTTTATCGCTATCGGAGCGATGATGGATTTCACGCCTTTGCTCAAGAATCCGTATATGCTGCTATTTGGTGCGGCAGCGCAATTTGGCATCTTTGTCACGCTTGTGGTGGCAGTCCTGCTGGGGTTTGAACTCCGGGTAGCAGGTGCCATCGGCATTATAGGCGCTGCCGACGGTCCAACCTCGATCTATGTGGCAAATCGCTTCGCCAAGGAGTTTCTGGGTCCCATATCGGTTGCCGCTTATTCTTATATGGCATTGGTGCCGATCATCCAACCGCCGGTGATACGTCTGCTGACCACCCGCCAGGAACGCAAGATCCGCACGGACTATCATGCCGGGGATGTGTCCAAGACCGTTAAGATCTGCTTCCCGATCGCCATAACGATCATCGCCGGACTGGTCGTACCCCAGTCAGTAGCATTGATCGGCTTTCTGATGTTTGGCAATCTGATCCGGGAATCGGGTGTACTGGAGAGCTTGTCCTCCACGGCTCAAAGGGAACTGGGCAATCTGGTCACGATCCTGTTGGGGCTGACCATTGCCTCAACGATGACCGCCGAGACCTTTCTCAATGCCAAGACGCTCCTGATCCTCGGACTGGGACTGGTCGCCTTCGTCTTCGATACCGCCGGTGGGGTGCTTTTTGCCAAGTTTATGAATCTGTTCCTTAAAAAGAAGATCAATCCAATGATCGGCGCTTGCGGAATATCGGCATTTCCGATGTCGTCGAGAGTAGTGCATCAGATGGGGCAGAAAGAGGATCCGTTCAATTTCCTGCTGATGCCTGCATCCTGTGTCAATGTGGGTGGTCAGATCGCCTCGGTAGTGGCGGGTGGAATGATCCTCGCCCTGCTATCCAATTGATAGGAGATACGTTATGGATGTGATACAAACCCTGCTCCGGGCTGCCCAAAAAGCAGCGCAGGAGGCTTATGCCCCCTATTCCGGGTATAAGGTTGGCAGTGCTATCATGACCACTGAAGGAAGGATATTCACCGGTTGTAACGTGGAAAATGCCTCCTATTCCCTTACTTTGTGTGCCGAGCGATTAGCCATATTCAAAGCGGTCTCAGAGGGCTATCAGAAGTTCACCGGCATTGCCATCTATGCCGAAACCGACAAACCCTTCCCGCCCTGTGGCGCTTGCCGGCAAGTCCTGGCAGAATTCAGTCCCGACCTCCAGATCATCTATGCCAACCAAAAAGGACAACAGATAACAACGCTCACGGAATTGCTGCCCCACAGCTTCACACTTGATTCATGATAAACGAGCCGATCGAGGAACTGACAAACTGCCGGATCTGTCCATGTGATTGCGGTGTGAACCGATATACCGGCAGGTTGGGACGGTGTGGTGCCGGAAGCCGGATCCAGGTCAATCTTCACCAGGTGCATCATGGCGAAGAGCCAGTCCTCAGCGGTTGCCAGGGCAGTGGGACGATCTTCTTCTCGCACTGCAATCTACTCTGCCACTTCTGCCAGAACTACAGCATCAGTCATCAGGGCTGGGGTCGTGAGGCAAGCATCGATGAACTTATCGATATGATGATTGATCTGGAGCGTCAGGGTGCTCATAATATCAATTTTGTAACGCCCACCCATTACACCCCCCTGATCCGGGAAGCCATCATCAAAGCAAAGGACAAGGGCTCGAAGATCCCAATCGTCTGGAACAGCAATGCTTATGAGAAGGTAGAGACACTGCAAACTCTATCGGGACTGGTGGATATCTATCTCCCCGATCTGAAGTTTATGCGGGAGAATGCTGCTTTGTTATGCACCGGAAGGTCGGATTATCCTGATATAGCCGGGGCAGCGATCAAAGAAATGTTCAGACAGGCAGGATATTTGCATGTCGATAAGGATGGGATCGCCGAAAAAGGAGTACTGATCCGCCTTTTGGTATTGCCCCATGACCTGTCCGGAACTGGCGCAGCGCTGGAATGGATCGCCCGTGAACTGGGGTCGGATACTGCCATCAGTTTGATGGCTCAGTATTATCCTGCGGGACAGGCGATGCAGCAGCATGAACTGAACCGTGGGATCACTCCCAGGGAATATCAGGACGCCATAAGATGCCTGGAGTACTGGGGATTTGAGAACGGCTTTGTGCAAGAGCTGTCCTGTAGTTCCCAGTGGACACCCGATTTCCAAGAGAATGAATAAGATATAGTTATGAGATTGTTTCAAATAGCCGAGTATATGAACTGGCTGAAGAGAAGTGTGATCCTGTGTGTGTTTTTTTTGAGCCCGATCGCGTTGTCAGCAGCGATAACCCTCTACAATACAGGGACAAAACAAAATGTGAGCCTGAATACCCAGACCGTTGATGGCATCGAATATGTCAGTTTCCACAGCTTAAATCAGGTGTTCAAGTCCATCATCAAGGAAGACCGGGAAGAGAACCGCGTCTACTTCAATATCTTGGGCGAACAGATCATTTTTCTGATCAATACATCCTTGTATACTTACAAGCAAACT
>VGPI01000229.1 GCA_016875595.1 Candidatus Cloacimonadota bacterium | reverse complement strand
TTCCAGGGCTTTCTCCAGGTTTTTATTCTGATAATAGACATTGGCTGATTTGAAGGTCATACTGGCTTGTGCGCTCAGCTTCTGGCGTTGGGTGGCACATGCCCCCAACAGCAGGGTCACGACGATGAGCAATAAGAGCGTTCGTTTCATGGTTGTAAACTCCTGGATATCGAATAAGTATTTACTGCCCCCATTATTGGATTCCGCTTATCCGTCAAGTAAATTCCTCGTCCTGTCCCGCCAAAAAGCTATCAGAGCATGATCACCCGGCAGGATTTTGTCCCGGTGCAGAAGAATTCCCTTGACCGATAACGTCCCTCTGGTAGAAGGGCGCAAATTTACCTTTAATCCGACCCAGTGAGGCGGAAAGGAGCAGATATGACAAATACACCGCAATTCCTTGGACGCAGCGTCTTTGACCTCGATGACTATTCTGCAGCAGAGATCATGTACATCCTCGAAGCCGCCAAAGGCATGAAAGAGATCAATCTGCGCGAATACAAAAAGATCCCCACCCTCCGCGGCAAGACGATCTGCACCCTCTTCATCGAAAACAGTACCCGCACCCGCATGTCCTTTGAACTGGCAGCCAGCCGGCTCAGTGCCGACGTCGTCAGTTTTCAAGCCAATATCTCCGCCCTGTCCAAAGGTGAGAGTTTGCAGGACACCGTCTATACGCTCGATGCTATGGGCATTGACCTCTACTGCATTCGTCACAGCAGCCCCGGCTCTCCCCAGCTCGTGCACAAATACTCCGGTAAGCCGGTCATCAATGGCGGTGACGGTCGTCATGCCCATCCCACGCAAGCGCTGTTGGACATCTTCTCCATCTGGGAGAAACTGGGCGACATTCGTGGGCTCAAGATCACCATCGTCGGCGATATCCTCAATAGCCGCGTGGTGCGTTCCAACCTGATCGGAATGCGCAAACTCGGTGCTGAGGTCACCGTCTGCGGTCCGCGCACTCTGATGCCCTCCTATATGGAAGAGGTCTATGGCTGCAAAGTCCAGTATGACCTGCAAACCGCACTCCAGGACGCTGACGTCGTCATGGGACTGCGGATGCAACTCGAACGCCAGACCGAAGGGCTTTTCCCCTCGCTGGAGGAATACACAAAACACTATGTGCTCTCCAAACACACCATCAGGTATGCTAAAAAGGACGCCCTGATCATGCATCCGGGACCAATGAACCGCGGTATTGAGATCCTGCCGGAGATCGCCGACAGCCAGCAGAGCATCATCGTGGAGCAGGTCGCCAATGGCGTTGCCGTACGCATGGCATTGATGTTCCTCATTCTCGGCGGCAAGGTATAAGGGAGGTAGAAAGATGAAAACACTGATCAAAAACGGAAAGACCTTTTTCGACGACAATTTCGTCAGAAAAGACATCCTGATCGAGGATGAGCGGATCATCCGCATCGCCGGTCAGATCACCGATCCCGCTGACCAGGTGATCGACGCCACCAGCAAGATCGTCACCCCCGGCTTCGTGGATATCCACACTCATCTGCGTGACCCCGGTCAGACCTACAAGGAAGACATCATCACCGGCACCCTGAGCGCCGCCAAAGGTGGCTTCACCTCGATCTGTGCCATGCCCAATACCGAGCCGGTTGTTGACAATATCGCCACCGTCGAATACATCCAACGCCGTGCCAAAGACCTCGGTTATTGCAAGGTCTATGTCATCGGCGCACTCTCCAAAGATCTGGAAGGCAAAGAGATCGCCGAGATGGCAACCATGCAGCAAGGCGGGATCGTTGCCGTGACCGATGATGGCAAATGCATCCAGAATGCCAAACTGATGCTGAATTGCATGCGCTATGCCGTCAATTTCAATCTCCCCGTCATCAGCCACGCTGAGGATTACAACCTCGCCGGCAAGGGACAGATCCATTCCGGGAAAGTAGCCACCCAACTCGGTCTCAGCGGCATCCCCGCCCTCGCCGAGGAAGTGATCATTGCCCGGGACATCATGCTGGCAGAGAGTGCCAAAGCCCACCTCCACATCGCTCATATCTCCACCGCCAAATCCCTCGAACTCGTCCGTCGCGCCAAGGAGAATGGACTCAAAGTGACCTGCGAGGTGACGCCCCATCATCTCCTCCTCACCGAAGAGGCATGCCTCACATTTGATACCAATACCAAGATGAAGCCGCCCTTGCGTTCCGAAGCCGATCGTCTGGCTTGCGTGCAGGCACTGGCAGATGGTCTGATCGACTGCATCGCCACCGACCACGCCCCCCATGCCGATTACGAGAAGGAACGTGAGTTTGATCTGGCTCCATTTGGTATCATCGGTTTCGAATCCGCCTTTGCCGTTCTTTATCAGGATCTGGTAAAACCGGGACATCTGACGCTGGAACGCCTGATCGAAACCCTCACTTCCGCCCCTGCTAAACTGCTCAACCTCAAAGCCGGTATCCTTGCGGAGAACAGCCCTGCCGATCTCTGTATCATTGATCTTGGTGATACTGTCCTTATAGATAGCGACAGCATTCTCTCCAAATCCAAGAATACTCCCTGGCTGGGACAGACCCTCGCCGGCAAAGTCACGCACACCATTTGTGGGGGAAAGATCACCTGGCAGGCAGAACCGGCAGCCGAGACCAATGAACCTACATAAACAAGCCGTTCTATCCAGCATAGAAAACATAAATCAGAGTTATTTCACCCTCACTGTCGAGGACAAGGAAGTGGCGGAACTGAGCCAAGCCGGTCTGTTCTGCCAGATCCGCCCCCGGTCCTCCTCCTTTCCCCGCTTGCGTAAACCCATCAGCATTTATGACGTGGACGGCGATCACATCCGTTTCATGATCAAGCGGATCGGAGCGGGAACTCAAGGCTTCGCTCAACTCCGGAGCGGTGACGCCATCGACCT
>VGPI01000228.1 GCA_016875595.1 Candidatus Cloacimonadota bacterium | reverse complement strand
ATGGGGTGGATACTGGTCCCGGTTGGTGCCGGTGGCGATGGCATATTCGAGGTTTTCCCGGGCTTGCTGGTGGCTGGAATCGAGATTGAGCGCTCGCAGATAATAGAGGATCGCCGGCGGGCTCTCCTGCCGTTCGGAATACAGGACGCCGATATTGAAATACAGATCGGGATTTCGGATTCCTTCCTTTTCCAGAGCCAGTAGGCGGGAAAGCTTCTCCGGGTCGGTTTGATCGGCAGAACCGATCTCGGAGGTTATTGCCGGAGAACCGGCAGGATTGTCCGGTGGGCTCTGAGCTTTCAACAGGGTAATTGACAAGAATGAAAACAGGCATACCAGCAGTAAACCAGTATGGGACATTGAGTCGGTTCTTTTCCGGGGTTTGCCCTTTTGTAGTCCGGAGAGGGAGGTGACGATCGCCTTCAGTAAGTTCATATCTTCCCGCACTTTGTCCTGTTCAAAAGCGCCTGGCATGTATCGCACCGTCTGACATCGGTCGAGAAAATCCTTCACCTGTTCGGTCACTTCCTTCTTTACCGGCTTCCTCTCTTGCGTAGGGGCGCTTTCCTTCGGCACCCCAGTCCGTATCACCTCATCTGTGATCTCCTTCTCGCTGAGAGCTTGGATCCGGTCCTCGGTGGAGAGATGGTTCGGGATCTGGTGTTTCTCTGCCAGATATCGGATAAGCCCCTTTTCAGCAAGGGGATAAAACTCCTGCGCAGTGCGTTGGGCAGCTTGGCTTGCCTCCCGGAGATACTTGCGCAGGTTGCGTTCCGCTCTGAGATCGGCATAACGTTCGGGATCGCGGTAGCGCAATTTCCGTCCCGATGCCAGACCATAAGATATGACTAATGAGACCAGTAAAAACGCCAGTGCCAGCCAGTAATAGATGCTGTTGATGATCAGCCGGTACTGGTCGTAGGCAGTGACCGGGATGCCGGGGTTGAAGCGGAGGGCATCCTCCTTCTGGAACAGATTGGTAAAAGAGGCGAAGACACTGCCGGGTTTGATGGTGACCGGATGAGCTTCACCCTGCCAGGTACGATAGGTGCCGCTATCGGAATCAAACCAACTGAACGACGCTCCCGGCAGGACAAAATTCCCCTTTTCCTGTGGGATTACGGTATAAAAGAAGGTGCGGCTTCCATCGATCCCTGCCCTGATATCACCGCTTACTACCGGATCGGCTATGCTGAAGTGGGGCGGGTTGGACATCCGCGGGGGGTTGAACTGGTTAAAATTACCGCGTCCGTTGATCTGGATGCTGTAGTTGAGCGTTTCACCCAGGTTGATCTGAGTGTCGCCGATATTTTCGGTAACTTTGAATGAACCGACGGCGCCACTGAAATTGGGGGGGCGGTTTGCCTCGGGCAAGGGCATGACCTCCAGCGTCAGATCACGGGAGACGAGATCCAAGGTATTGAATGAAAATGAGCTGATCCTGGCGGTACAGACCAACTGGGGCACTTTGATGGTTCCGGTCAGATTGGGAGAGATGGCGATCCGCTTCAGCAGCGCTCTCCGGATGGTCTGGCCATTTTGATCCACGTACTGGTAATTCAGGGATTGCGGTTGTTCAAATTCCGCCTTGCCATAGCCTGGGAAGTCCTTTTCCTCTCGCAGGTTGAGGGTCGAAATGGATTGATTGGTATAAAGGTAATAGGAGACCACCACCGGCTCGTTGATCCAGATCCGGCGCTTGGGTGCTTCCGTTGCGATAAAGGAATAGCCGGATGCGGGTTGCTCCCCATCAAAAGACCAACCAGCAAAAGGATCGACTGGTGGAGGGTTCTGGGGCAGGGAAGGGGCGCTTGCCAAAATCACGATCCGGATCGGGTCGGTATGGAAGGTCCGGTTTCCCGCCATAACCGTGACAGAAGGGATCAGGACACTTCCGGTGCGGGACGGCAGAAGGATATAAGTGTAGTCATTTCTGATCTGGTGGCGTACTTGGCTGTTTATAATGCTGGTGCTGCGTGAGGTGGATGACATCATGTTGCGCATCGTAAGTCCATCCATCCTCGGCAGGATGGGTTCCTTGACTTCGATGCTGCGGTCGCTGGTGACGCTGACGGTATAGTGCAGTTTATCATACATCGCCAGCGTAGTCTTGTCCACCGTAGCATTGACGCGGACGTTCTGGGCGGATAATGCAGATCCCATCAGAACGAGCAGGAGAATGAGCCGTAGAAAGGGCGGTATTGAAAGCTCCGGTAGTGGCGAAACATTCATAGGCAGGGTGTGTAGCGAAGCGGAACCCCTGCACCCGGGATTCCTCAACAAAAAGCCCCGGAGGGGCGAAACATTCATAGGCAGGGTGTGTAGCGAAGCGGAACCCCTGCACCCGGGATTCCTCAACAAAAAGCCCCGGAGGGGCGAAACATTCATAGGCAGGGTGTGTAGCGAAGCGGAACCCCTGCACCCGGGATTCCTCAGCAAAAAGCCCCGGAGGGGCGACACCAGCTTGGGCAGGGTGCGTGGCGGTCTGGATCTTACCACCATTTGCCTTCCTGGGGATTTGCCGGTCGCTGTTGTTGCTGGCGATCCTGAGACTCCATCCGGTCAAGGGCACGCAGCCGGTTCAGGATATCTTCCTTTTGTTCATTCTCCCGGGGTTGTTCCTCTTGCAGTTGATTCTGTTGCTGCTGCAGTTTCTGCAAAGCCAGTTCATAGTTCGCCTTGGCATCTTCATTGGTAGGATTGAGCAGCAGCGCTTGTTTGTAGCTGTCCAATGCTTCCTGATACTTATTCAGCCGGAAACTGGCATTGCCCAGGTCATACCAGGCATTGCTCTGATGCTGGCGGGATGGACTATCCAGATAGCTGTTCAGGGTTTGTTCCGTTTGGTCGTATTTACCTTGTTTATATTGACTGCGTGCCAGATTGGCGCTGGCGATGCTGTCCGGTTCAAGGCGCAGGGAATTGGCTCGGAATTGC
>VGPI01000227.1 GCA_016875595.1 Candidatus Cloacimonadota bacterium | reverse complement strand
GGTAATGATAATGGCGTCACTGCGGAAGAAATCAGCCGTCCGGATCGTTTCGGCAAGGGAGGTATCGGCGGTGATAGTGTGGGCGGAGTGTTTCTTTTTGATATCGGTAAAGATCCGGATATGCGAAGCCGCGATCTGTTTCCGGTAGCGGAGCAGGTCACCGGCGCAGGACTCGATGTAACCTTCATCGGCGATATGGGCATAGACGAAGCCCTCAGCGCGGATGAATTGAAGTCCGGCAGCCAAAGCTACCGCCAGAGCGGCACGGTTGGCAGCAGCCAGGATCTGAACGCCGCAAGGCAGATCATATCTTTGTTTCACCGCCAGGCAGACCACCGTAAGGGCAGCCGTGATCTCCTCACCAACCTGGTTTTTGAGATATGGCACATCGTGCATGTTCTCGATCAGCAGGGCATCCACGTCGCACTGGGCATAGATCTCTGCTTCCCTGAGGACGAAAGAGATGATCTCCGGGATGGACAAAACATGAGCCGGCGTACCGGGCAGAGCCGGTACATGCAGCATCCCGATGACTGGTTTGGTGGCGTTTAGTATTTGTTTCATAGCTTAGTTCCTGATCAGGATAACTTTCCGTGTCTCATCGAGACCGGTTCCGGTTACTCTGATGAAGTAAATACCCGCCGGACAGGGTTTGCCATTATTATCAAGTCCATCGAAGCCAAATTCATAATGATGGGCGGAACGGGTAAACCCGGGCAGGGTGCGAACGATCTGACCACGGAGGTTATAGATGGATATCTGCGGATTGCCTGGGGTGGGTTTGCTGACCCGGATGGTGGTTTGGGAAGAGAAAGGATTGGGACTGCAGGTAATCGGGCTTGGAGCTGGGACGGCGGTGCCAGGTGGAATAGCCGTGGAAGGAGCATAAAGAGCGACAAATCCATTGGTGATAACATCGCTGCCAGAATCAATCAGATGTGAACCGAATCTGCTCAATCCGGTATGCCAGCCCCCAACAGCAATCCTACCATCGGAAAGGAACTCGACATCGGTGGGATCATCAAACCCGGATCCGCCGGCAAAGACATATGGGTTGATGGTGTGAGTATCGGCGATCAGCACGATATCGGTCAAGCCCTGATGACCATAACTGCGTGCCCATTGCCAGCTTGCCATCGCCCCGGATATATGACTGAGCAAAGCTATCACTATAATCAGCTTAATCTTCATTGGACCTCCATCTTTTGTAGTGTCTTCCCCGGAAGAACGTCCAGTAAAGGCATTCTCACCTTCATCACTGTCGTCAGGTCACACTTAATTGGGTAGGTGTTCTTTGGCAAGAGATATCTTGCGGTCGGTTTTTACTATGACGCCAGATTCCATAAAACCCGGATGAAGAGCAACAGCAAAGCCAGAATAAAGATCTTGCGGATAAGGGTGTTGCCACGGCGGATCACGAGGCGTGACCCCAGCAGGTTGCCGGCTATACCACAAGCCGCAGCCGGGATGGCAAGCGGGTAGAAGATCTTGCCGGCAATGGCAAAGGTGATGACGGCTGCGAGGTTGGAGGCAAAATTGACCACTTTGGTATTGCCATTTGCCGTTACCAGATCGTAATGGAGTGCAAGGGCAAAGATCAGGATGAGGAACGTACCGGTTCCGGGACCGAAGAATCCGTCATAAAATCCAATGCCGATACCAGCCAGGGCACCGATCACCATCCGGTATCTGACAGTCAGTTGTCCGGAGCGGTTGATCAAGCCGAATTTCTTTTTCAGCAGGGTCAGGATGGTGATAAGCGGGATCAATATGATCAGCAGATAGTTCAGAAAAGCGGAGGACAAATGCAATACCGCACTGCTCCCCAACCATGATCCCCCCAGAGCAAAACTGGCACTTACCAGAGCCACCGGGATGTCGATCATGTTGGCGTGGAGATAATTCGTTGTGCTTATTGCAGTACCCCAGACGGAGGAGAATTTGTTGGTTGCCAATGCCTGATGCGGAGGTAACCCTATTGCCCAATATGCTGGCAAAGAGATCAGTCCTCCACCTCCGGCAATGGCATCGATCAGCCCAGCCAGGAACACAAAAAAAAGGGCAATGGCAAAATCGCCCGGTGACAGATTGGGTATTGGCAGGTTCATCAGATCTCCGCCTTGAATTCCAGTTTAAGCTGATGTCTGGTCTTGTCTTTGGGATAGCTGTTACCGCTGTATTCCAGCGAGAATGAAGTGAAGGCATTGAGTCGGTACAGGGCATTCAGATTCCAGAAGGTAATCAGACCCTGCCGTTTATCGGGCAGAAAAGTCAGGAACGGAGTTCCCTGTCGTTGGTTGAAAGTGAATGAGAACGATGAATTGATCCGGTATTTCTGCCGGAAAGTGGAACGGATCGAAGGGCGAAGACCTATGCCATGAAGCGTGTATCGGTCATTGGTAATCGTGTTCTCACCCTGCTCAACAGAGCCAGTCAGATCAAGTTGGATCTGAGTAAGTGGGTTCAGGTTTCTTTGGGTTTGAAGGGACAGTCCGGATTTATCGATCCGGGAATTGTAACGGGTATCCGTGTCCTGATTGTGCTCGAAGCGAAGGCGGTAGTTGTTTCCCCATACCTGTCTCAATTCCAGCTCCACCATCTGTTCATTGCCGGAAGTCCGTGAGAGTTCCTGGTATCTTTGATCCAGGGAACGGGACAGGGAGAATTGCATCTGCGCGTTGAGTTTTCCGGAGATGAGATCGAGCCAGAGGGTTTGTTGGATGTTCTGCCTGCCATAGATCGTGGTGGAGTCATTGAAGGCACTTCCCGGATAGAAGACAAGGGTTTTCCAATCGTCCCGCCGGGTGTTTTGTTCGGTGGCACTGATCATGATATCGATGTTTATCCTGCGCCAGAGCGGTGACCCGCCAAGATAGGATGGCTTGAGGTAGAGATTTGCCTGGGCATTGATCTCTGAGCTTAAAACACCTTGCTCGGAAGTGATGAAAACATAATCA
>VGPI01000226.1 GCA_016875595.1 Candidatus Cloacimonadota bacterium | reverse complement strand
GAGATGGAGGAGGGGAAATGGGAGAAGAACAAATCAATTGACAAAAAAAGGGCGTCGGGGATCGTGGCGACGAAAAGAAGCTGTCTGCTTCTGCCTTACTGCAATTGCGCAGGTAAGTGCTTGTAACATGAGAAGATATTTTACCCAGAAGCAGGCGGATCAGATGATCCGCCGTTTATTTTAACCGGTAAAGAAGGAGGTTCTTATAATCCGGATAAAACGTGGCAAGGCACGCACGAAGGATGTGGTGCCGAAAGAAAGGATTAATAAGCAGATAACTGCGTCCACAGTCAGATTGATTGGAAACGATGGCAAGCAGGTCGGCGTCGTATCGATCAGCGATGCCTTGCGCCGGGCAGAAGAAGCGGGTTTGGATCTGGTCGAGATTTCACCGACCGCCGAGCCACCGGTTTGCCGGATCCTGGAATTCAGTAAGTACTATTTCCAGAAGGAAAAGCAAGCCAAGGAAGCCCGCAAACGCCAGCATGAAGTGGAGATCAAGGAGATCAAGTTCGGACCTAATACTGAGGATCACGACTACAACTTCAAGAAAAACAACGCCATCAAGTTTTTGAAACAAAAGAACAAGGTAAAATTCACCGTGCGTTTCCGGGGACGTCAAATGGCACATAAGGAACTGGGATACAACGTATTGGAACGGTTGAAAACCGATCTGGCTGCGATTGCCGAGGTCGATTCTGAGCCGGTACCCGACCGGAACCTGCTGTCAATGATCGTAACGCCCAAAAAGGATATCGACAAGATCCTGGAAAAGATCGCCCAGCAGACCCGGGAAGCCAAGGTGATCCCCTCTCCGGTCGAGACGCCGCAGGAATAATAAAGATATAATCGCGCGATCAGTTACTCCGGATGTGAACGGAGCCAGCAGAGTATCGCATACACATATACGTAATGGACATGCGAAGCATCTGTAACACCAGCGCAGCTTGTGTAACGGACAAGCGTGGCATGTGTAGCGGGATAGAATAATCGAATAAGGAGATAAAATGCCTAAGATCAAGACCAACCGGTCGGCTGCCAAACGCTTTCGAGTCACCGGCAGTGGCAAAGTAAAGCGGCATCATGCCAAATCAGCCCACATCAAGACCAAGAAATCACCCAAACTCAAGCGCAACTTACGTTCCAGCGCCATCGTTCTCAAGCAGGACGAGAGAAGAATCTACCGCATGCTGGTATTGTAAAAGGAGATCAAGATGCCAAGAGCAACAAATAATGTCGCCGCCCACCATCGCAGAAAGAAATATATGCTGGCAGCCCGGGGATATTTTGGCGCCCGGAGCAAAGCCTATCGTACTGCCCGTCAAGCCGTGGAACGTGCCCTGCAGTATTCGTTCCGGGATCGTAAACAGAGGAAACGCCAGTTCCGCCGTCTGTGGATCGTGCGGATCAATGCCGCCTGCCGACTGAACGATATGAGCTACAGTAAGTTCATCAGTGGTTTGCACAAAGCCAATGTGGATATCAACCGCAAGACCCTGGCTCATCTTGCCTGGCATGATGAGACCGCCTTTGCCAGGCTCGTCGAAATCGCCAGAGGATAGACCGGTAACCAATCATGCAGGATAAACTGGATGCACTGGTAGCAGAAGCGCTTCAGGCGATCAAAGCGTGTCGGACGGGAAATGATATCCTCAATGCCAGGGCGGGTTATCTGGGGAAAAAGAGCGTTCTCAATGACCTCTTTTCCAAGCTGAGAAACCTGCCTCCGGAGGAGCGTCCCGCCTTTGGTCAGAAAATCAATCAGGCACGCAACCAGATCGAGGAAGCGCTTGCCCTGAGTAGCGAGGAAGTGAAAAAAGCCGCCTGGGAAAAGCAGAGCAGCGCCGCTGCCATCGATCTCAGCATGCCGGGACAGTCCTTAGCCCGGGGTGGTCTGCATCCTTTGACCCTGGTGCGACGTCAGATTGAGGATGTATTCGTCAGCATGGGTTTCCAGATCGCTGAAGGCTTTGATATCGAGGATGATTTTCACAACTTCGATGCCTTGAATACGCCTGCCGATCATCCATCCAGGAATCTGGCGGATACCTTTTACCTGGAGAATGGGCTGCTCTTGCGGACTCAGACCTCGACCGTCCAGATCAGGGTGATGGAGAAATATCCGCCACCGATCCGGATCATCTCTTTGGGTCGATGCTACCGCAACGACAAGCCCGATCCCACGCACCTGCCGATGTTCCATCAGGTGGAAGCGCTGGTCGTGGATGAAGGAATCTCCCTGGCAGACCTGACCTCTACCCTGCAGCAATTTGCACAGATCATGTTTGGCGCAGGGGTGCGTTCACGGATCAGGCCTCATTTCTTCCCGTTCACCGAGCCCAGTGCGGAGATGGATATCAGTTGCGTAAGCTGTGGTGGAACGGGTTGTCGCGTTTGCAAATACAACGGCTGGATCGAAATGGGAGGCGCCGGAATGGTCGATCCCAACGTCTTTGATGCAGTTGGAATAGATAGTGAACGTTACACCGGCTTTGCCTTCGGTCTGGGAATCGACCGCATCGCCATGCTCAAGTATAAGTTTCCGGATCTGCGTATCCTGCTGGAAAACGATCTACGGATGCTCAGGCAATTCAAATAAGAGGTTGTGATGATCGTGCCATTGAGTTGGTTACGGGATTATATCGATATCAAGGTGGATACCAGGGAATTGGCTCGGATCCTCACCTTTTCGGGTATCGAAGTGGAAGCGGTCACTGAATTGGAAGCGCTACCGCCGGGAATTGTTACCGCCAGGACCATCAGTGCTGAACGGATCGCTGGTAGCGATCATCTGTCCTTGTGTCAAGTGGATGCCGGGGACGGCGTATATCCCGTCGTCTGCGGTGCACCCAATTGCCGTAGCGGAATGATGGCGGTGCTGGCAAAACCCGATGCGGTGTTACCGGAACTGACCATCAAAAAAGCCAGGATCAGAGGAGTGGAATCGGAAGGGATGCTTTGTTCTGAAGCGGA
>VGPI01000225.1 GCA_016875595.1 Candidatus Cloacimonadota bacterium | reverse complement strand
CAATTCCTTAAACTTAGGATTGGCGATCTGATATCTGGCGTAATAGCGGTGAAAGAGACCGGCAAGCTCTTCCGTGAAGTTGGTCAGACGGTGGGGTTCACGCTGCTCGGCGATAGTTACCAGCAGAGTTGGGAAATCAGCCAGTTTCTGAATAATGCTCATCTCTTCCGGTTTGTTGAGTTTGGACAGCCATTCCTTGCGGTAATTGCGGGGGATGAGCTTGTCCTTCTTCGCTTTTTTAACGATACTGCTAATCCGGGCATAAGCGTACTGGCAGTAATAGACGGGATTCTCGTTGTTTTGCTTTAGCGCCAGTTCCAGATCAAAATTGAGATGGGCATTGGCTTTGCGGGCGATAAAGAAGTAACGGGCGGCGTCTTTACCGACGACCGAGACGAGGTCGTCCATGGTCACGATTTTACCGGCACGTTTGGACATCTTGACCCGCTCTCCGCTCTCAAACAGGTTCACTTGCTGGAGAAAGATCACTTGGAGCATATTATCGTCGTATTTGAGGGCTTTGAAGGCAGCGGTCAAGCGCGGGACATAACCATGATGATCGGGACCAAAGATATCGATGAGCTTGGTATAACCACGCTCAATTTTTGTGAGGTGATAAGCCAGATCGGGCACAATATAGGTGATCGAACCATCCGATTTCATCAACACACGGTCTTTGTCATCGCCATACTTGGATGAATTGAACCAGATGGCGTCATCCTTTTCAAAGGTACAGCCGGCTTCGGCAAGATAACTGAGCACCTCCTCGACCATGCCTTCGGTACGCAGGGTCTTTTCGGAGACCCAACTGTCAAAATTCACGCCAAACTTTTCCAAGCTGTTCATCTGCATCATGAGGATCTCATTGAGGGCAAATTCCTTTAGGTGTTCAATGCGTTCCTTTTCCGGCATCATGAAGATCCGGATGCCTTCGGCAGCATTCAATCTTTGGGCAAGGTGGCGCACATAATCGCCATGATAAGCCTCAAAGGGGAATTCGCCGATCTTGTCGCCATGCAGTTCACGCAAGCGTAATTCCACCGATTCTGCCAGAATATCCACCTGATTGCCGGCGTCGTTAATATAAAACTCACGGGTGGCATGAAAACCGGTGTAGGCAAAGATACGGCATAGCGTATCGCCAAAAGCGGCAGCACGGGCACTGACGATATTCAGCGGTCCAGTGGGATTGGCACTGACAAATTCCACCAGGATCCTACCTTCATGCTCGACATCCGATCTGCCATACTTATCACCAGACTTATGGATCTCCCACAGGATCTGATGATAGAGGGAGGGTGCGATATGCATATTGATAAATCCCGGTCCGGCAATCTCGATCTTACTGAATGCCTTGCTCTTCTTCAGGGATTTGCTGATCTTTTCCGCCAGCTTTTTGGGAGCGGTCTTCTGGGATCTTGCCAGGATCATCGCTACATTGGTCGAGTAATCTCCAAAAGCGGGGTTATTGGGGATTTCGACGATAAAATCATGACCTTCGCCAGATATGCCCAGATCGATTAATGTCTGTTCGATCTTATTTCTAAGTAACTTTTTGATCATTGTTTACTCTCTATCTGATTAGTGTGAACGCAGGTTAAGAATCATGTCCCGGATCGGAAAAGACGGTTTCAGCGGGATCTGAACTCAATCTGCTGAACAACTCGTCAATGTGGTAGTATTCTCTGGTCTGAGGCAGGAAAACATGAATGATCACCTCACCCAGATCAATCAAAGACCAATGCGCAAATTCTATCCCTTCCTTGCTGAGCAGGGGCATTCCAAGCAGCTTGACATTGTCAATGACATGATTGGCGACTGCCCGGACGTGAAGATCGGCACTGGCTTCACAGACGATGGCATAATCGGTGTAACCGCTATTCTTTTCTATGTGATAGATCTTGATGCGTTCGGCTTTCTTATCGGCAAGCCATTCTGCTGCTGCCTTGACTAGGGCATTCTCGAGCAAGTATCCTCCCTAATAGGTTTTCAAATTTGGGACATATCTGTATCTTGACGATACAAAGGTCTCAAATGTACTATAACTACGGCTTTGTGATATAATCATCAAAATCTCTGCCGATAATGATCTCAAACTCCGCCTGATAATTTCTATCCAAGGCGATTGTATGGCGTTTTATGCCGGTCATGTCTTGCAATCGTTTCAAATCTTGCATATCTCCATTTCGGACAACAATGATGCTTTTATCAAACACCGGTCGCTGGGTATCTCCCAATGCAACCACCTCTATATTCAGTTTATCGATGCTCTGGGCATATTCGGACGCCAGCCGATCTATACCGCAACCATTGGTGACCACCACCTTGATGGCAGGAAGTCCGGCTTCCATATCACGGTTGTAGTCATCGGCGCTTCTCAGGAAGACAACAAGCATTATAACTACCGCGCTTGTAAGCACTAAACCGATGCCAATGACTATCCAGAGTCGAAGCGGACGCCATTTTTTTTGAACTTGGCTGTCTGTCAAATCCAACTTAGTGGCTCTCCTCATCCTTACAGCTCGCTGAAGGCTTCACCGAGCCGGGCATAGGTGCGTTCAAACGCCTCGGGGATGATCCTCTCCCCACTGACGATGGTCATGAAACTGCTGTCCCCGACCCATCGCGGAATAACGTGGAAGTGCAAATGATCCGTAATCCCCGCACCTGCCGCAGAGCCCAGATTCAAGCCCATATTGATGCCATCACAGAGATACACTTTATTCATAACGGTCTCGCAATCTCTCAGTGTTTTGATCAGATCGCTCAGGATGGCATCCGATAGATCGCTTAACGACGATACATGCACATATGGGACACACATCACATGTCCATTGTTGTAGGGATATCGGTTGATCATGACATAACAGTGCCGGCTACGATATACAACCAGACGCTCTTTGTCCAACGCCGGTTCCTGATCGCACAAGATGCAATCCCGGGTCTTTTCACTCAGGATATAGTCCAGTCGCCAAGGTGAA
>VGPI01000224.1 GCA_016875595.1 Candidatus Cloacimonadota bacterium | reverse complement strand
TGCCCTGGTGGGCTTACTGGACGATCATCATCGTGGGTGTGGCGTTATTGATCACGATCATCGTCATCCTCCTGCTCCGCCAGCCCAAAGCCAAAGTGAAACCGGAGCACGTGTCGCTGGAACCGGATAAACGCCCGCCCTGGAAGATCGCCTGGGAGGAATTGTCCCGCTTGGTGGCGGAAGAGCTCCTGGAGCAAGGGTATTATATCGAATTTCACTATCGTCTGTCCCTGGTACTGCGCCTGTATCTGGAACTGGAATACCGCTTTGGCGCAATGGAAATGACCACCTCGGAGATCCACAGTTATTTCCGCTCCCGGTCGCTGTCACGGGTGGATGCCAGCGCGGTCTTTGATTTTCTGCAATACTGCGATCAGGTCAAATTTGCCAGGTCTGAGACCGATATCGAGCGAACCGAACAGCGGGTGGAATGGCTGAAGCAGTATCTCCTGACCCCGGCAGCGAAGGATCAGACAGATGCGCTCTCCTCCGCCGCTCCCGATAACGAGACCGGTACACTTGAGCAGACGTCGGTCGCTGACGTTAACGCCGGTCAAACACGGGAGCGGGAAGATGCTTAGGTTTCTGTATCCCTGGTGGCTGCTGGCATTGCTTGTGATCCCGCTGTATCTGTATTATGAGCAGGTGTTCAAGCGGCACCGGAGAAGGCGTCTGCCCTTTTCCAATCTTGCGGTCTTACGGCAGGTCAGCGGCAGGGATCGATTGTGGCGCTGGCTTCTTCCCATAATGCGCGCCCTGCTCATGCTCTGTCTGATCATTGCCCTGTCCAGACCGCAATGGGGAACCAATATCCGTGACCTGGATAACAAAGGTGTGGATATCGTTATCGCCCTGGATGTCAGCGGATCGATGCTGGCGCTGGATTTCAAACCACAAAACCGGCTGATCGCTGCCAAACAGGTGGCGGCGGATTTCATCAGAAAACGTCCCAACGACCGGTTCGGACTGGTCACTTTTGGGTCGTATGCACTGACGGTCAGTCCCCTTACCTTTGACCATAACGCACTCCTGACCCGCTTGAATGAAGTGGAGATCAATCTCGATGCCTCCGCCACAGCGATCGGTATGGGCTTGGCAAAGGCAGTGGCACGGCTGCAAAACTCATCCGCCAAATCCAAGCTCATTATCCTCATCACCGATGGGGTAAATAATACCGGCGAGATCGATCCGATCAGCGCTGCCGAGATGGCGAAAGCTCTGGATATCAGGATCTACACCATCGGAGTTGGCAGTAATGAACCGGTGGACTTCCCAGACTATGATCCATTTCTGGGTAATCGGTATAAAAAGGTGTTGATCGAACTGGATATGGAAACGCTGGATCAGATCGCTGCCATTACGGGAACTGGAAAAGCCGCTCTGGCAACCGATACCGGCCAGTTGGACGAGGTGATGTCGCATATTGATCGATTAGAAAAGACGGACTTCAAGATCAACCTCCGCTACCGCTGGAAGGAGCAATTCATGCTCTTTCTGTGGATAGCAGCGACATTGATCGCACTCGATCTGCTTTTGCGCCTCTGGTGGCAGCCCATGTTTCCTTCGGCGAACTGAGATGAATCTGATCAATCCTCACTACCTCTGGCTCTTGGTGCTGATCCTGCCCCTGATCTGGTTGCTTATCCGGCGTCAGAAACGCGAGCTACGGCGCTTTTCTGCTTTTGCCGAGAGCATGTTCCACTCTCATTATCTCGGTGGTAACTCCGCTTTCTATACCAACCTGAAAGCCGCGCTGTTCCTGCTGGCGCTGGGCTTTATGATCTTTGCGCTGGTGCGTCCCCAGTGGGATTATGAGACCCGGGATTATGACGTGGCCGGCTTTGATATCGTCTTTTGCATCGATGTGTCCAAGAGCATGGATGCCAGCGACCTGCCACCCTCCCGCCTGATCCGTGCCAAGATTCAGATCGAATCATTCATCAAGCGGCTCAAAGGAGACCGGATCGCCATCGTTGCCTTTGCCGGCAATGCCTCGCTGATGATCCCTCTGACCGATGACTATGAATCCGTCGGACTGATCCTCAATAGCCTGAACACCGATACCATCGGGGAATATGGCACCAATATCGGACTTGCTCTGGAGATTGTTGCGGATGCCCTCGCCACCGGAAGTGACAACCGTTTGGCGGTCCTTATCTCCGATGGCGAAGACCATTCGGGACGGGTCACGCTCGCAGCTCAGGAACTGAAGCGCCAGGACATACCGGTCTATTCGATGGGTGTTGGCTCTCCCGAAGGCGGAATGATCTCGCATCCGGTCTATGGTGGCGTCCAGGTAACGGCATTTGATGTGGAGACGCTCAAGGAGATAGCCGCTCAGACGGGAGGAGAGTTTTTTGCCGTTACCCCCGGACAGGCAGAGATCGACCTCCTGTTGCAGAAGATCTATGCCACTGAGCGGCAGCAGTCAACCATCAAGGGTGTAAGTAGTTACAAGGAACAGTATCATTTCTTTGGGATTGCGGCGCTGCTCTTTGTTTTGCTGGAGAGTTTCCTGCCTCCCTGGCTGAAAAGGAAGACCATGGTATGAAACCCGAGCAAGAGATGAAGAAAGCAATACCAGAACAGGATGAGGTGATACGGACTGGGGCGCTGAAGGAAAGCGCCCCTACCCAAGAGAGGATGTCAGGCGGTCAGTTGCCGACCGGGCAGCAGACAGACAGCGGTGATGCTGCAACACCTGCCTCGCGATCCCGGAAACGGCTGCTGCTTATCGTCCTGATGGCTCTGCTGCTTATGATCATCGGGTTTATCCTCTGGACCTGGCTGTTCAATCGTCCGGCTGTGATCAACAGCAAAGGAAGGCACGCTTATCAGTCCGAGGACTTTGCCGGAGCGGAGAGGCAATTCCGAGCCAATTCCCTGCGCCTTGAACCGGACAGCATCGCCAGCGCCAATCTGGCACGCAGTCAATATAAACAAGGTAAATACGACCAAACGGAACAAACCCTGAACAGCTATCTGGATAGCCCCTCCCGCCAGCATCAGAGCAATGCCTGGTA
>VGPI01000223.1 GCA_016875595.1 Candidatus Cloacimonadota bacterium | reverse complement strand
ATTGATGCTGAAAACGGCTAAATGTTCCGGCAGAGCAGACAAACCGAATGCGATGCTGACGAACAGGATCATGAGGATGAAAGGTCTCATGCTACTTACCTCGTATTGTATTCCGAATCATGTATGGAGCAATTTACGTTCCCAAGTAGGGGTCATTTGCAGTGACCGGGAGAAGGGCAGACCGGCATCCCCCGGATGAGGTTGCCGGTCTGGATATTCCGGTGCCGTTGGATCGGTGCTATTTGTCCTTCAGGGTTGAATAGTCGATCTCGGCGGCACTCTTGTAATCAGTGGCGTTTGAGACGAGATTGATCGGGATGATCTGGTTGCCGTAGATCTCAAAGACGCGCCAGACATTGCCGATGGTTTCGGTCGGAACGTTGAACGATGCCATCATCTCATTGCCTCGCCAGACACGAACCTGAGCGCTGGAATTGGACAATTGCAAGCTGTTGTAGTTGTATCTGTTGGTGTAGTCGTGAACGCTAAAGCGGTACATGCCGGGGCTTTGGTGATACAGGGTGGTGGTCTCTGGTCCGTAGGAATCCACATCATCACGGTCGAGTTCCACATACAACTCACCCTGGTGATAGAAGGTGCGACCGGCATAATAGACGTGGAAACGACTCTCGCTGTCCGGGATCGGACCCGTCAGATGCGAATCCAGATCAGATGGTACCGCACCCCAGGTAAGCACGATCCGTAGCTCGGAACTATCCAAGATAGGTGAGATCACGCCATTCTGGTTGGGGGTGTTTTGACCACCGAGACAGATCACGTTGAAAGCGGTTGAAATGTAATCCGCTTTTGAGGCCAGGATGGTGTAATTTCCGGAAAAGACATTGCCAAAGCTGTAAGCCCCGGTGGAACCGGTCGTGGTGGAAACCAGTGGCGTTCCAGTGGTGTTGTTGATCCCACTACGTAGTTGCAGAGTCACATCCGCCACCCCAGCATTGGTCAAAGCGTTGTTGATATATCCGGAGATATCGCCATAACCGGTGTAATCGTCATCGATTTGGAGCACCGGATCAAGGATCCTGGTGCCAAATCCCGGTACCGTGACGTAGAGATAGGTCGCATCAATAAATCCGGTTTTACTGAAGACCACCCGATAAGTGTATCCTGCCGGGATGTCGATGCTGAATCCGCCGTTGGCATTGGTCGTGGTCGTATAATCCGGATCGGTGCGTGAAGTAGTTTTGAATATCTTGACCGTCACGTCCGCCAGAGCAGAGCTGTTGACCGCATTGCGTACCGTGCCCTGCAGAGAGCCGGAAATCTCATCGGTTGCCTGGGCAACGACCTGACTGACACTGATCACCAATGGTTCGGTGTGTTCAAAGATCACATTGCCAAAGATGACCGCCCGGCATCCCATATTCGTCTCAATCCCGCCTTCCAATACCCACCACGGCATTTCCGAGGTATTGACATCCAGTTCCAGGAAGGCATTCAGATCCACCCAGGGACCGAAGATACCATAGACCAGCATGGAGAGATCAGGACCAGTCCAGGCTTTGGCATTGACGTTGTAATTAACCGTAAAGGGTGTGTAGTTGAATGACTTGCTTACATTGCCATACTTCGTCCACTTGCCGTTATTGTACGTAATGCCAGCGGTCAGGGTCTCGGTGGTGGACAGGTTGGTCGTCACCTGCGCTGCAGCGGTCACTGACCCGCCGACGTCCACCTTGAGATAAGGAACGACGATGACGCTACCGATGGCGATCGGGTTGCAATAGATCTGGGCAACTACCACTTCGTTCTCGATGTCCAGTATCTGGGCTTGAGCGGTGATGGAGAGTGATGTCCGCTTTTCCACATTGACCCCGAAGTGCACTTTCCGGATGCTGCCCATCCGAAGATCGACTTCAAATTCAAAGCTCGGCTCGATCTCAATGCTGCCGTTCAGAAGCACGTTATTGTATATTTGCACGTCATTGATGGCAAAGCTGAGATAGGGGTTCTTGCCCTCGCCGGGAATATATCTGACGCCTTTGAGCGGGTATTCGACGCGGGCGATGTCATCCGGTGTGATCGAGTGCGTGAGCTTGAAGGTCAGGTTATTGTACGCTTCGGGCAAGGATGCCTGCTGTGTGGTCACGGTGGTCTGATTATTCTGATGATTAACTCCGGTGATCTTGCGCAGAAAACCATGCGGGGTATGGGTCGTGACCCCGCCGATCAGGATCTGATTTGCCGTCAGATTCTGGACGATGGCGCTGGCTTGATCAAAGACCAGGGTGCCATCCTCATTATACGTGATGATCTTGAGCAGATCGTTATCCGACAAGGTTACGGCATTATCGGATGGTTCAAAGACCTGACCCGGACCGGTCGTCTTTTCCTTACAGCCGATTATCAGGAACAATCCCAATAAAACCAGGAACATAACGAGTGATAAATAATGCCTTTTCATGGTTACCTCCCATATAGGACTTCTCAACCCTTTAATATCACCCGCCGCTATTTAGTCAAGTTATTTTCCCTCCTATTCTGAACCACGATCTCTTGTCTAAAGCGGCTAAGCTGATGAGAGAATGCAATATCTGAATAACATATTCGAAAGCCACTGAAGCAGATTGCCTGAGATTTGATAATGCGTGATCATCACAACCTGCACATCACCCTCATATTATTCAATGTGATGTGAAATGAGGCATGACAACAATCAGTGGCTATACGTTAAGCAATACGTCTGCTTTGCCACTATAAGCATCTTGGGTACCTCAGCATACATGAAGATCGATTCAGATGTCTCGATTGCAGTTTTCAGTTATTGGAATTGTCAATCTCAGTGATCATCTGCAGAAAAGAGCGAGTTTCGCCAGAAATCCCTTGACAATAGGGGTTGTCTATATGATTGGATTTCGGGCAAGAGTAAATAAACCCTACACCTGAGCTGAACGTATCATAATCGTATGAGATTATGTGTGATGGGGTTTTAATTGAGACCGCTGTAACCATCCGTTCAGCGTTGGACAGTTGCCTCACGTTTTTCAATCGTTCCTGGAATAGAAAGCCGGGACAGATGCATACAATAATCACAAAAAGAAGGATGATGTTATGAAACAAAGGCTCT